>JAIVTZ010000535.1:0-3209 GCA_049188105.1 Deltaproteobacteria bacterium
GCCATTTATCACTCCTACCTCTCGGAAAGACGCGGTGGGCGAAGCCCAACGTGGCTTTCCGAGGGCGGGCGGGCACGGAAACGGAGACGGACGCGGACGCGGATCAGAACCCAGCTTCGCGCCACTTCGGCCAACCGGAGCGCCACACCCGCGAGATCACCCGACCGGTACCGCCATAGACCCGAAGCACCCGCATCCTCCCATGGTGATCGGTGAGGTAGATCGAGGCCGGCGTGGCCGTCCCGCGCGGGGTGAACGTGATGATGTCGCCGCGACCGGCTCGAACCGGATCGTCAAGATTACCTCGGAGCCGGCCGCGACCCGAAGGATCAGGCACAAACTCACCTTTGAGGATACCGAGCCCCGCCTCTCCCGTCTCAAAGAACACTACCTCCGAGACGACGGGGTCGACGAGACGATTGATGTCTCGCCGCCGAATGCCGTCGCCGTCACCGTCCTGAGCGATGAAGCAGCGCCAGGTGCCGTCGTCCCGGCGCTCGAAGACGAGAGCGCACGCCTGTGCATTCAGGATCGCTACCGCTCGACATCGAAAGAGGAGTCCCTGCAACCGACGCGACGCCCCGCCGAGAGCCGCCGCCCGACGCGCTTCTGTGAGCCCGGGCAGAGTCACCGCCAGGATGATGATGAGAAGGGCCACCGTCACTACCACTTCGACCAGAGTAATGCCACTCTCCGCGTTGCCTGAGAACCTGCGATCAGCCATGAAGACCTCCTTTGAAAACGCGGCCCCGAAGGGCCGCATCCCGTCCACGCTGTAGTTGGGGTCTCCCGCGACGTCAGGTTCACCGTGAACGACGTCTCGGAAGACCGTTGATCATCAGTCGGCAGCCTTCGCGCTGCCTTCGCTCGAACGGGGTAACCGGACCTTTTCGGCCAGTGTGGTCGCCCCGCTGGTGGCGATGTACGGTTCGAGATTTTCGAACGAGCGTTCACCGATCCCTTTTACGGCCACGATTTCATCTATGGTCTGAAACTCTCCGTTGGCCTCGCGGAAATCGACGATCCGGCCGGCCAGGGCCGGCCCCACGCGGGGTAGCATCTGCAGCTGCTCGAGGGTCGCCGTGTTGATGTTCACGACACCCGAGGGCTGGGCGGCCTCAACCGATCCGGCGATCGTGAGGGCGGCAACAGCCACCAGGATCAAATAAAGGACGGTCCGTGCGTTCATATGCGCCTCCTTTTCGTCGGAAGTTTGCAATCGATCACTTCGGGCCGATTCAGCTGCCATCCATGGTTGCCTCCTTTCGTTCGCAGCCGGCTAGTGCACCCTCCGTGCCAATCGCGAAAAATTCACGTAACCCCTTTTATGTCATCAGATGAACACCAAACTGCCCGGCGATGGAACGCTGCCGATTCGACAATATTTTTTGTCGCCTCTGCCGAGAACCCCCTGCCGCCGGTATGTAAAGAAATTTTGTCAGTGACCGGCTGCTATACTCCCCCGATGGATGTCACCTCGAAAACTGGGCCGCTTTTCTCACCACGTCGCGTAGCGAGGTCGTGAGGAGTGGGGGCCGGGAGCATGGTCCGGAGCAACCGGCGTGTCATGTGACCTGGCTCTCCTGGTCTCCGGTGGATCGGGGATGGTGCTCGCCGCTCGATTCGCCCAGGCGGCGTTGGAAAGTGGACGGGTCGACACCCTGCATCTCGTGGTCACGGGACCCGCGTCGAAGGTCCTCACCCACGAGTTGGGACCTGATTGGGCGACTGCTCGCGGCCTGCGGGACAATCTGCTACTGAGCGACGACCTTCGCGAACGGATCCGGCCGTACCTCGACTCGGAACTGACCGCACCCATCGCGTCAGGCTCTCATCTGCTCCGCGGTGTCGTCGTGCTGCCTTGCTCGGCGGGTACGGCGGGGGCGCTGGCACACGGCATCTCGCGCGGGCTCGCGCAGCGGGTGGCGGATGTGGCTCTCAAACAGCGGTGGCCCCTACTCCTCGGCATCCGTGAGACACCCATGTCGCCGATCCTGCTCGAGAACCTGCTCAAGCTCGCCCGCGCGGGCGCCCACATCGTGCCGCCGCTTCCCGCCTTCTACCTCAAACCCGACGAGGCGGCGGCGCAGCGGGTTTTTATCGACCATTACTGCATGCGGCTCCTCGATCTCCTCGAGCTGTCCGCAGACGACGAGGGCCTCCGATGGCGGGGTTGAGGGAGAGGGCGTCGCGAGTCACCGGCCATTTGGTCGA
Organism: Deltaproteobacteria bacterium; assembly: GCA_049188105.1. GTDB lineage: Bacteria > Acidobacteriota > Thermoanaerobaculia > Thermoanaerobaculales > Sulfomarinibacteraceae > Sulfomarinibacter. The sequence continues at coordinate 2,215 of JAIVTZ010000535.1, forward strand.
AACGGGAGAGATGATCGCATTCAAGCACACGATCTTCGCGCTTCCCTTCGCCGTCATTTCCCTCATCACCGCAGCCTCGCCGGGCTGGCCTTCGGCGCGAATCTGGCTGTGGGTCGGGGTGGCGATGGTGTCCGCCCGGACCGCCGCCATGGCTTTCAACCGGCTTGCCGACCACAGTATCGACAGCATGAACCCTCGCACCGCCGGCCGCGCGCTCCCTGCCGGCCGTCTCAGCAGACGCTTCGCGTGGATCGTGACTGCAGTCTCGGCAGCCTTCTTCATCGCCGCCGCCGCCAACTTGAACTCCCTTTGCCTGGCACTCGCACCGCCGACCCTTGCTATTCTCCTCGGTTACTCCTACGCCAAGCGGATGACGGCAGCTTCCCATCTCTGGCTCGGGCTCGCGCTCGGGATAGCGCCGATCGGTGCCTGGATCGCGGTCACGGCCCGTCTCGAATGGCCGCCCGTGATTCTCGCGGGCGCGGTCAGTCTGTGGGTGGCGGGGTTCGATATCATTTACTCCCTGCAGGACGAGAGCTTCGACCGCGCCCACTCTCTCCACTCCCTTCCCGCGCAGCTCGGAGGTCATCGGGCACTCATCCTCGCCAGGGGCTTTCACGTTCTTGCGTTCGTCGGCTTCCTCCTCTTTGCCGCCGCCGCGGGCGGTGGATGGATACGGTACTCGGCCGTGATCGCGGCGGGCGTCATTCTCGCCTGGCAGCATCGAGCCATCACGGCCGACGGCCTCGACGCGGTGGGCGCCGCCTTCTTCACCGCCAACGGCACGCTTGCCGTGTGCATGAGCATCCTCTTCGTCATCGCCAAGCTGACGGGGTCGTGATTTAGCCCGCGCTTCTCGCCGGGTTTCGTAGCGAGGGCGGCGAAGCGCAAGTATCCGCTGGGATTGTCGCGAATCGGGCGACGCAGTCGTAGTTGTGCTACGTCGAGGAGCACGATTTGGGACAAGCACGGCGGGACGCCGCGATTCGCCGCCC
>JAIVTZ010000536.1:0-3201 GCA_049188105.1 Deltaproteobacteria bacterium
GAGGAAATTCGGAATCCGAAATCTCCCTCACGTCCAGCAACCAAGCCAACCCGCGGGCAACTCGCCCCAGGACCCGAATCGCCCTTCCTCGCGCCGATAAATTCGAAATTCGAAATTCGAAATTCGAAATCTGAATATCACGCTATTCTCACCGTGGAGGCTGCCATGCTGCGTGACGAGGTGAAGCGAATCTGGCCCGAGCTCGAGTGGATCTCGGACGAGGACCTGCGTGAGAAGACGACCGACTGCTGGGAGCGCGCCTTCGAGTACTCGCCGCTGACCCCGGAAGACCTCGAGCGCATCCCGTTCACCCTCCTGGTGCCCGACTGCCCGGTGAGCTTCATGGCCCACAAGCGGGCGGTGGTGCACGTGGCGCGAGATGCCGCCAACAGCGTCGAGAAGTTTTTCGGCACGGCGCTGCCGGTGGACATGGACGTGCTGGTGGCGGGTGCGATCCTCGCCGATGTCGGCAAGCTCCTCGAGTACGAGAGCGACGGCGCCGGCGGCAGCCGCCAGAGCGCCCGCGGTAAGTACCTCCGTCACCCTTTCACCGGGGTTGCGGTGGCTATGGAGTGTGGTCTTCCCGATGCGGTCTGCCACATTATCTCCACCCACGCGGGCGAGGGCGACATGGTCGCCCGTACCACCGAGGCGTGGCTCGTCCACCACGCCGACTTCATGACCTTCGAACCCTTCGTCAAGCGGCTCGAGCTGTGAAGGCGCTGCCGCTGCTGGCGGCGCTGTTGTGTCTCGTGCCGGTGGTGTCCGCCGCGGACAAATCCATCGACCGCGGAACGGCCAACGCCGTGCGGAGCCTCGCGTTCGATCTCGCGATGCACCCCGAGGCCGAGGCGGCCGATCTCTACAAGTTCCTGCATCAGGCATTCTTCGGTCCCGGCCATGCAATTCCCGATCCGGACGCCGCGGCCCGCTGGCTCGACCGTGAGCTCGAGGATCTCGGCCCGCCGCCGGTGGGCGAGGCGCCGTGCGAGGTCCTCGGTGGTTGGCCAATCCTGGTCCGAGTCAACTTGCGGCCCTTCGTGGCCGGAGGCGGCGACGCGGCGGAGCTCCTCGGCGCCTTCGTCACGACGGCGGGTGAGGTCCGCGGCGATCCCGGGCAGATGGGCGAGGCCATTGAGATCGTCGTGAGGTGGCTGCGATCCGACGGTCGGGGAGATCTCGCCGACGCGCTCGAGCGGCTCGGCCACGAGCTCGCGCCGAAGGGCTACCCGGCGGTCCACCACAGCGAGACCTACGTCGAAGCCTACCGTCCGGCCTACCGGGTGATCACCTCCGAGCGCGCGGCGGCCCACGGTTGGTGCGGGCCGCATGTTAAAACGTTAGAACGTTGAACGTTTGAACGTTGGAGCTCCCCAGCGCCGAAGGCACGGAGGATCCATACCCAGGGGTCTTACGCCCTGGGCGACGAGTCTGTCGCCCGTTCCGGGCTTTCGGGAATTGAATCCCCCTCATCCTGGGGCTCACGCCCCAGGCTATGAATATGTCGCGCCTTCGGCGCTCGGTGTACCGACCATCATCGACATTTCCAAGCCGCGAAGCGGCGACAGATATTTAGCCTGGGGCGTGAGCCCCAGGAATAGGGCAGGACATTATTCCATCAAGCCGCGAAGCGGCGACAGATCCAAGATCTACGATTCCTACCGATCTCTGCAATAATCTCCCGTGCTGCACGTGTTTCGGATGGAGATGACGAAACGTATGCGATTTCTGGTGTTCTTTTCGATCGTTCTCGGGATCTGGTTGCTGTTTCACCTCTATGTGGGCTGGCGGTTATGGTCGCTTCCCCTCTTCGAGGGTCGGGCCGGCCACCGTGCTCTGCTGATCGGGCTCGCTCTCGGATACATCGCCTACCCGCTTGGGCGAATCCTCTACCACCACGGGCTGCCGCGCATCGGGACCGTCCTCGAGTATGCCGGCGGGGTGTGGATGGGCGTGGTCGTCCTGTTGTTCTGTGCGTTCGTGGTCGTCGACCTGCTGACCCTCTTCGGGCTCGTGCTCAAGCCCTGGGTGGTGTCGATGCGAACTGTCGCGGTTGTGGCCGCGTTGGCCTTTTCGGTGGTCGCCTGGATTGGCGGCCTCGTCCGCCCGCGCACGGTCGAGCTCGAGGTGGAGCTGCCGAATTTGCCGGCGGCGGCGGACGGGCTGGTCATCGCCCACCTCTCGGACCTCCACCTCGGCTCCCTCATCGGCGAACGGCGTCTGCGCTCGGTGATCGAGCAGATCGATGCCATGAAGCCGGATCTCATTGCCGTCACCGGCGACCTGGTTGACGGCGACGTCGGGACGGTCGAGACCCTGGTTCCCCAATTGAAGACCCTGACGGCGCCCCTCGGGGTCTACGCGATTCTCGGCAACCACGAGATCTACGCCGGCGCCGACCGCTGCCGCACCCTGATGCGTGACTCCGGTTTCACCGTCCTCGACGGTGCGGCCGTCGAGGTCATTCCCGGTATGTGGATCGCCGGCGTGCCGGACAGCGGTCGCGGCCCCGGCACCGACGGGCTCGACGGTGCCCTCGAGGCGGCGTTCGCCGGGGTGGGGGAGGACGCCGCCGTCATCTACCTCCAGCACGCTCCCGGCAACGAGGTCTCGGCCGCCGCCGCCGGCGCCGGCCTCATGCTCGACGGCCACACCCACGGCGCCCAGATCTGGCCGGCGCACTTCGTCGTTCGTCGTATCTACCCGCACATGGCCGGGGTGCGCAAGGTCGGCGACATGACCCAGGTCGTGAGCCGCGGCGCCGGCCGCTGGGGCCCGCCCATGCGCCTCTTCGCGCCGTCGGAGATCTATCGCATCACACTCCGGAATTCACGAGGCGGGTGAGGCACCCGGCTCGTGAATTTCGGAGAAAATGGCTGACGTGTCGATGATCGTATTGCTGACTATTGTCAGCCGCCGCAACGGGTGTTAGAGTTTCCTCCGCGCCAACGTAGCTCAGGGGTAGAGCAAGTGATTCGTAATCACTAGGTCGTCAGTTCGAATCTGACCGTTGGCTCCACAAGCAATTTTTTTGGTGCCAGGACCATCGGTTCCAACAGTTTCCTGAAATCAACCCATCCTGCCCGTCCGCTACAATCAGCCCATGAAATCTCGCACAACGACTTGTGGCAACCTCACGGCTGTAGATTGTCAGAAGGTGGGAAATTGACTCAGATGGATATTCTGAACCCGACGACGGAC
>JAIVTZ010000537.1:0-3191 GCA_049188105.1 Deltaproteobacteria bacterium
CCCCCCCCCCCCCCCCCCCCCCCCCCCCCCCCCCCCCCCCCCCCCCCAATGAACGACCGGGGAGATGGGTGACAGGAAAACCGGGTACATAGGTAACACATTTTCGTCGTCGTCGAGCCTGTGGGAGCTGCTGGAAGGTGGATCGCCGTAGGTGATACAGCTTTCCGCAGATTCCACAGGCTGCTGCGATGAGAACGCTTCATCCGAAGATCCGATGTTTTCTCTCATCGAAGCGACCCAACAACGTATTGGTAAAGACGACGGACCAGATTCCATCGTCAACTGGCTCGAGCCCAATCAGCTGGCCGGCCAGCGCCTGGCTGACAAACTGCATTCGGCTCTTGAATTTCATCTCACCTCCGGAGCGCACTCGACGGACCTCGAAGTGGCCGGGGTATTCGGGATCCACCAGGCGTTCAGGATACGAGCGAGGAGAAGGAAGCCACAGATCGCACGGTTGCTGCTGCCCAATCCCTTCGTGCGGTCGTACTTCGTTGTATGTCCTCACAAATTCGTCAAACAAGACTTGCTGGCCGCTCAGGCTATGTGCAGGAGGTCGCGTTGTCTCTGCCTTCACCTCCTGATGCATTCTCTCGTGGGCGCCGTTCTGGTACGGACAGCCCTTGTCTATGCGTTCGTGCTGAATGCCGAGACGCATCCACCAGACATTGAGCCGGGTCAGACCGGAGATGCCATGCGAGGCAAACGGCTGACCATTGTCAGAGCGGATTCGTTCCGGAAGTCCCACCTCACGGAATAGCTGCTCCATTGTGCTGCGCACATCCTCCAAACAAGGTGATGCCAGGGCTTTACACGTCAATACGTAGCGAGAGAACCGATCCTGGATCGTGAGGGGATAGCACACAGACTTGTCCCCAAGCCGAAACTCGCCCTTGAAGTCGATGGTCATCAGCTCGTTCGGCCGATCTGCCTTGAGCGGTGGCTGTCCTGGATGCCGCCATCGACGACGTCGTTTGCGCTTCTTCACGAGACCAGCACGATCGAGAACGGCGCCAGCCGTGCTGACAGCGGGCCAGTTCCCTTCAGGCTGGGTCTTCTGAAGCTTATCTATGATCTTCTTTGGACCCCACCGTGGGTATTTAATTCGCATCCTGATGATCTCGGCCTCCACCTCGGCCGGAGTGCGGTGAGGACAAGAATGTGGCGCGCAACTTCGGTCGCCAAGGCCTTCGAAATTCTCCTCCCGATACCGCTTGACCCACTTGTAGCCAGTCTTTCGACTCACTCCAAAGTGCTCACAAAGCTCTGTCATTGAAAAAATCCTTGCCTCCCAGACACAGATAAAACCCGCTCGATCCTGCATGGGCGTCATTTCCTTCCACGGCACGGTCCACCTCCGCACCGCATAACAAAAGTGTTACCCATGTACCCGGTTTAAGTGTTACCCATGTACCCGGTTCGGACCTTTCCCGCCCCCACCCCCCGCCCACCCGCCCTCGGAAAGCCACGTTGGGCCGGGCCCGCCGCGACTTTCCGAGGGGTAGGAGTGATAGATGGCATTCGAGGCTGATTGTGGCGCGTCGACGGTGCTGGAGGCGTTCCGCGCCACGAGCACAATCAGGTTTCCAGTGCCGGGAGAATGTCGGGCGACGTGAAACGCTCGGCCCTCGCGACGAGGCTCTCAGTAACAACACCGCGCCGACTCCACGCTCCGAGTGTGGATTTTTTGGTTGGGGGAGGGTGGGTGGTGGAGCTAATAGCTAATACCTAACAGCTAATACCTTCCTCGCGACGAGGCCCCCCGCAACAGCGCCACGCCGACTGGGGTTTCCCGGCGGAGGATACAAGTTTGGGGCCGGCAAATCCGAAATCCGAAATCCGAAATCCGAAATTCCGGCGTCCGAGTTACGATATCCCCATGGCGCGGGTACAAACCGGTCTCGAGGTGCTGTTGGAGACGCCGGAGCTGATCGCCGGACGGCGGTGGGCGCTGCTCGCCAACCATTCCGCGGTGACTGCCGATCTTGACCCGGCCAGGGTCGCGCTGGCGGCGGCCGGGGTAGGAGAGCCGGCGCGGCTCTTCGCTCCTGAGCACGGGCTCGATGGCGTCGCCCAGGACATGGTGGCGGTGGGCGACCTCCGCGATCCGGTCACCGGCGTCGAGGTGAAATCACTCTACGGCGCGGTCGTCGAGACCCTGGCGCCGTCACCGCGGGATCTCGCCGACATCGATGTCCTCGTGGTAGATCTCCCCGACATCGGCACGCGGTACTACACCTTCGCCGCGACGATGGATCTGGCGATGGGGGCGTGTGAGCGTGAAGGTGTTGAGCTTCTGGTGTTGGACCGCCCGAACCCGATCGGCGGGCAGGCGCGCGAAGGGGGGATGGTGGAGCCCGGTTTCGAGAGCTTCGTGTCACAGTTGCCGGCGCCGGTGCGACACGGTCTGACCCTGGGCGAGATCGCGCTCCTGCTGCACCGGGATCGTTATCCGGGTCTCGAGCTCACGGTGGTCCCGTGCCGCGGGTGGCGGCGATGCGATTGGTGGGACGAAACCGGTCTGCCGTGGGTGCCGCCGAGCCCAAATATGCCGACCCTCGACACCGCGACCCTGTACCCGGGCTTGTGTTTGGTGGAGGCGACTACGTTGTCGGAGGGACGGGGCACCACCCGACCCTTCCATCTGGTGGGTGCGCCCTGGATCGATGCCGAGCGGCTGGTTGCCGCGCTTCGAGAAAGGGACCCTGCCGGCGTCGCCTTTCGCGTCGCCCGCTTCACACCACAATTCCACAAGCATGCCGATGCCGTGTGCTCCGGTGTGGAGCTCTACATCACTGACCGGAGGATCCTCGAACCGGTGGCCCTCGGTTTGGATATTCTAAAAACCATCCACGATCTCCATCCCGAGAGCTTCGGTTGGCGCTCCGATCCCTACGAGTTCGTGAGCGACGTGCCCGCGCTCGATCTGCTGACCGGATCGGGCGCCGCACGGTCCTGCCTCGAGCACGGCGATCCTCTCGAGCCGCTCCTCGAAGAGTGGCGCATCGCCGTGAAGGACTTCGACGAGGCCCTCGGTGGAATCCTCCTCTATCACGAAACCCTGTGAGATATGCGGGCTAGTGTGCCCCACCACAATTGGCGGGTAGTATCGAGGGCGTCGAGGCGCCTTCCTGCCTGTGCTTCGCGACCGATAAATACTTGCCGTATGTAGAGGAAGCGAAGCACAGGCA
>JAIVTZ010000538.1:0-3182 GCA_049188105.1 Deltaproteobacteria bacterium
CTTTTGTATATCGAGGAAGCGAAGCACAGGCAGGATGGATGCATCGGCGACCGAATACCACTCCAATTGTGGCGGGGTACACTAGGCTTCCGATCTGGTCATGACCGCGAGACTTCGATCGTCGTAAACCGGCTCCTGCCCCCGGAAGAGATCGAGTTCCCGCAGTACCCGATCGTGCACGGCCCGGCTGGATCCACCGGCTGCGAGAATCTCACGAAGCCGGTCGAACCCGAAGGACTCTCCTGCCGAGTCGAGCGTCTCCACCACGCCGTCGGTGTAGAGCAGCAGAATGTCACCACGCTCGATCACGGTTTCCTGGGCCTCGAATTCGATGCCGGGTCGAATTCCCAGCGGCAGCGCGCCGGTCCCCAGTTCCACGATCCCGCCGTTTGCCCGCCGAAGCATCGGATAGGGATGGCCCGAGCAGACGAATCGAAACTGCCCGCTTTCCGGCTCGAGGACACCGCAGAACATGGTCATGAAGGCCCGCCGCCCACCGCTGCCGCAGAGGGCGCGGTTCACCACGTCAAACACGGCCACCGGATCGGGGTCGAGATCGAAGCCGAGCCTGAGGGACGAGTGGGCGATGGCCATCAGCAGTCCCGCGGCGATCCCGTGGCCGCTGGCATCGCCGATGACGACCGCAAGGCGCCGGTCATCGAGCGGCAGGAAGCCGTAGTAGTCACCGCCGATGGTGTTGGCCGTCCGATAGGAAAAAGCGAACGAGTAGCCGGGCACGTCCGGTTCTTCCCGAGGCATCAACTCTCGCTGCAGCTCGCGGGCCACCTCGAGCTCGTCCCGAACCATCACACGGTCCGCGAGCTCGAGGACGAGCAGGAACACGAGACCGGCGACGCTCAACAGCGAGAGAATGCCCACACGGACACTGGGGAGATTGTCGAAATCAATGTCGATCAGGCCCCAAACGGCCAAGACGATGCATATGGCGAAGAGCAGTCGCCGCGCCGGCGACAGCTTGAAGGAAAGACCGAGAAAGAAGATCCGCACCCGGTAGAGAAAGCGCCAGAAGCCGTCCTCGGGCTCCTCCTCGCCGCCATGCTCACGGGTCACCACGCCATAGGCGCGCGCCGCGTCGCGGTCGAAGAGCCGCTGGAAGTCTCCCCCATCCATGCCCCGTGTGTACGAGCGCACGAATCGTTCGGCCTCCTTGAACCACTGTTTCGCCTTCATCGTCCTCGCACAGCGTACTACGTGCACGAACACGGAGTGTTCACCAGCAGGCGATCCAAATCCACAGTTTCGAAACGTCCTGAGCAGCCCTCTCAGCTTCCATCAGCGGTGCTACACTCGGTCGCAACGAATGAAATCACCTGTCAGTGGTAGGAGCTGTGATGTGGCGTGTCATTCCTCGGGACCGAATTCCGGGCACTTTGTTTTCATCCGAGATCGCGAATCCCCCGCGATAGCCTGGTCCTGTCTGGCGATGCGCCCTCCCTCTGCTCGCGTCTCGCGTCGGGTTAACCTGTGACAAGGACGTCGAACTCGAAGCTGAGCGCCTGGACCCTCAAATCGCTTCGCCGTAGCTGGGGCCACTTCGGCACGCGCGATCCGTTCTGGGCCGCTCTCACCACGGACAGCGAGCGGGGTCCCTGGTCGGAGGACGAGTTCTTCCTGAGCGGCGAGCGGGAGATCGCGAGCGTGTTGGAGCGGGCTCGGGCGCTCGGGCTCGAAGCACCGCGCCGGCGTGCGTTGGACTTCGGCTGCGGTCCGGGAAGGCTGACTCAGGCGCTCGCACTTCACTTCGAGGCCGTCGACGGAGTGGACATAGCTCCCTCGATGATCGAGCGCGCCCGAGAGCTCAACCGCCATCCAGACCGGTGCCGGTACGTGTTGAACCTGGCCGATAACCTGGATTGCTTTGCCGACGACAGCTTCACGTTCATCTATTCGGTGCTCGTTCTGCAGCACATGCCGCCGGAGCTGAGCCGCGGCTACATCTCCGAGTTCCTGCGGCTCCTCGCGCCCTCAGGACTGCTCGTCTTCCAGGTACTGAGCCACCGCACGGAGAGCGAGCCGCCGAAGGATGCTCCGCGGACCGCGTGTGACCATCCGCTGTCCGAGTCGGCGCTCAGGGCCCGCATCAGGCCCAGGTCCGATTCGGTTGTCGGGCGGGCGGGCTCATCGCTCACGCTGCAGGTGGAAGTGGAGAACGCTGGAGACCGGAACTGGCCGGCGCTGGGTCGGCCCGAGGGCACGCTCGAGATCCATCTGGGAAATCACTGGCTCGTCGATCCCGAGACGGTATACAGCTGGGACGACGGGCGCTGCCCGCTGCCCTTCGATCTGGCTCCGGGTCAGAAGGTCGTGCTCAACCTCGGCGTGAGGCTTCCCGAAGAGAACGGGGAGTACCTGCTGGAGCTCGACATGGTCCAGGAGGATCGCGGCTGGTTCGAAGCGAGCGGCTCCCAGATAGCCCACGTGCGCTGTCGCGTCGAAGCCGGGCGCGAGCCCGAACCCGATCGACCCCTCAAGAAAAGGCCCGATCGACCCCTCAAGAAAAAAAAGGCTGGACAGTCTCCCAGCCGGCTTCCGCTGCTGGTGAGGACCGGTCGTCGCCTACCGGCCGTGCGGAATGCCCTCAAGGCCTCGGGATTGCTGAAGCCGTACTGGGCCGCCCGGCGGGCGGCGCACTGGCTGCGCGTCCGTCGGGACCGACTCCACTTCCGCTGGCGCGGCCATCCCAGACGCACCGGACCGGTGATGGAGATGTACTGCCTTCTGCGGGCGGAGGTGGTCGATCTCGTGACCGAGCGGGGCGGGCGGGTGGTCGACGCCGTCGGAGAGCTCGAGCCCGGAGGCTTCTACAGATACACCTACTGGGTCGTGAAGGACTGACATCGGCCTCAGCCTCCAGGTTCCAACCAGCCACCGTCCTGGAGAAAACGAGCCAACTCATTTGCGACGACCTGATTGCCGGGGCCGCTCCAATGAGTGTTGAGGGGACCATCACGAAGACGGTGATCTTGAGAGGTCGCGACATGGGCTCCAACGTTCGCACAGCTCGCTGAGGGTTCCTGAGTCGCTGACGATCGCGAATGGTGGCGGGCACTCATTTGATCTAGTGGCTCGGCTTCGCCGTGGTCCGGCTTCCGGCTTCACGCTCTCGACTACGTCGTCACAAGCTCCGTTCGAAATTGTGTTACCGGGGGTTCAGAACTTGA
>JAIVTZ010000539.1:0-3180 GCA_049188105.1 Deltaproteobacteria bacterium
TCGTCCTCTTCGGATTGCTCGGATTCTCCTTTCTCGGTGTGAGAGAGTTCCCGTCGCTCGACCCGCCGAACATCTCTGTCTCCACCTCCTACCGGGGCGCCTCGGCCGACGTGATCGAGTCCCAGATCACGGAGCCTCTCGAGGCGGCGGTCAACGGGGTGGACGGAATCCGCACCCTGACCTCGACCAGCCGCGACGGTCGCAGCACCATCCAGGCCGAGTTCGATCTCGGCACCGATCTCGAACGTGCCGCCAACGACGTTCGAGATCACGTGTCCCGAACCATGCGAAACCTCCCCCCGGATGTCGATCCTCCGAATGTCGCGAAAGCCGATGCCGATGCGCGGCCGATCGCCGGGATCACCGTGCGAAGCGACAGCCGCAACCTGCTCGAGCTCAGCCACATCGCCCAGGAGGCGTTCGTGGAACGCCTGCAGACCATCCCCAATGTCGCGAGCGTCGACATCTGGGGCGAGAAGACCTACGCCATGCGGCTGTGGATCGATCCCAACAAGCTCGCCGCCTATCGTCTGTCGCCGATCGATGTTCGGGACGCGATGGCTCGTGAGAATGTCGAGCTGCCGTCGGGGAGAATCGAAGGTGTGGAGGTCGAGCTTCCGGTACGGACCATGAGCCGCCTCAATACCCCGGAGGATTTCAACAACCTCATCCTCAAGAGCGAGGGCGACCGGATCGTCCGCCTGAGGGATGTCGGCTACGCCGAGCTCGGGCCCCGCAACGAGCGCACCGTGCTGAAACGGGACGGCATCCCGATGGTCCTGGTCGTCGTCCGCCCGCAGCCGGGTGCGAATTACATCGCCATCGCGGACGAGTTCCGACGCCGGGTCGAGATGATTGAAAAGTCGCTGCCGGCGGATGTCGAGGTTTCGTGGGGCTTCGACGCCAGTCGTTTCATCCGCCGGTCGGTGGCCGAGGTTCGGCAGACCATCCTCATTGCGTTCGGTCTGGTCATGTTGGTCATCTTCTTTTTCCTCCGCGATTGGCGAACCACTGTGATTCCGGTCCTGGTGATCCCGGTGTCCCTGATCGGGTCGTTCTTCGTCATGTACGTGGCCGGGCTGTCCCTCAACGTGCTGACCCTGCTGGCGCTGGTTCTGGCGATCGGCCTGGTGGTGGACGACGCGATTGTCGTCGTCGAGGTGATCTACGCCAAGATCGAGGCGGGCCACGAGCCGATGAGCGCCGGCGTCGAGGGAACGCGGGAGATCTTCTTTGCGGTGGTGGCGACAACCGTAGCCCTGGTCGCGGTCTTCATGCCGATTTTGTTTCTTGGCGGGCTGGTCGGGCGGCTCTTCCGGGAGTTCGGTCTGACTCTCGCCGCGGCGGTCATCATTTCGTCGTTCGTCGCCCTGACGCTGACGCCGATGCTGGCAACCCGTCTTTTGAAAAAGCGCGCGCGGCATCCTTGGCTGTACACGGCGACAGAGCCGTTTTTCCGCGGCCTGGCGTCGAGCTATCGGGAAACGCTGACGGACTTTCTTCGCCGGCGATGGCTGGCATTGCCGGTCGTTCTGGTGTGCTTCGGCATCGTGGCCCTCTTCCTCAATCTGCTGCCGCGCGAGCTGGCGCCGATCGAGGACCGCAGCTCGATCAGTATCGCCACCCGTGGCCCGGAGGGGGCGACCTTCGCCTACATGGACCGTTTCATGGATCAGCTGAATGCCCTCATTGCCGAGGAGGTGCCCGAAGCCGACACCACGATCACGGTCACCGCGCCGGGTTTCGGGGCCGCCTCGTCGGTCAACTCGGGCTTCGGCCGGATCACCCTGGTCGAACCCGGCGAGCGCCAACGAACTCAGGGTGAGATTGCGAACGCCCTGGCCCTCGAGATCAGCCGGCTGACCGACGCGCGAACCTACCTCTCGCAGTCGCCGACCATCGCCGTCGGCCGGCGCCGAGGTCTGCCGGTCCAGTTCGTGATCCAGGCGCCGAACATGGAGAAGCTGCAGGAGGTCTTGCCCTCGTTCCTTGCCGCCGCGGCGGCGGAGGAGACCTTCACCTACGTCGACGTCAACCTCAAGTTCGACAAGCCGGAGCTGCGGGTCGCCATCGACCGGGAGCGGGCGCAGGACCTCGGCATCTCGGCCCTGCGCATCGCCCAGACCCTGCAGCTGGCGTTGAGCGAGCAGCGGTTGGGTTACTTCGTCATGGACGGTAAGCAGTACGAGGTGATCGGGCAGGTGATGCGCGGCGCCCGCGACGAGACCGTCGATCTTCGCAATCTGTACGTCACCACGCCGGGGCGGCCGCCCGTCGTGCTGGACAAGCTGGTGCGAGTTACGGAGACCAGCAGTCCGCCGCAGATCTTCCGTTTCAACCGCTATGAGTCGGCGACCGTGTCGGCCGCGCTGGCGCCGGGAAAGACGATCGGCGACGGCATCGAGGCGATGGAACGCATCGCGGAGAAGGAGCTGGACGAGACCTTTGCGACGACTCTTGCCGGCGAGTCGAGAGACTTCGCCGAGAGTGCCACCAGCCTGGTCTTCGTGTTCGTGCTGGCGCTGGCGCTGGTCTACCTGGTTCTGGCGGCGCAGTTCGAGAGCTTTCGAGATCCTCTGATCATCATGTTCACCGTTCCGTTGGCTTTGGCCGGCGCATTGCTCTCGCTCTGGTACTTCAATCAGACCATCAACATCTTCAGTCAGATCGGCATGATCATGCTGATCGGTCTGGTGACCAAGAACGGAATCCTGATCGTCGAGTTCGCCAATCAGCGGAAGGCCGCCGGAACGCCGGTGACCGAAGCCATCATCGATGGGGCGACCGCGCGCTTCCGACCGGTGTTGATGACCAGTCTCTCGACCGTGCTCGGGATCCTACCGATTGCGCTGGGGCTCGGGGCGGGAGCCGAGAGCCGCATCCCCATGGGGGTTGCGGTGATCGGCGGTCTGGTTGTGGGGACGTTGCTGACGCTCTTCGTCGTCCCAGCGATGTGCTCCTTCTTGACCGGCAAACGGGCAAGGGTGCAACGTCTGGTCTGAGGTCGTAGCCTTAACCCGCATTTCTCACCATCTTTCTACTGCGGGTCGCGATGCACAGTGCGTGTCTGCGCTTTCTCGATTTGGTCGCTCAACGTACCGCGAGTACACCGTCGCTCCCAAATCTTGCGAGAGCGCAGACACGCACGGCACCTGGCGACCCTCGCCACGAAACCCGGTG
>JAIVTZ010000540.1:0-3118 GCA_049188105.1 Deltaproteobacteria bacterium
GTGGCGGTGAGGGCGATCACCGGCGCCGGCCGAAGCATCGGCAGACGCTCCGACAGCATCCGGTAGTCGGGACGGAAATCGTGGCCCCAGTGGGAGATACAGTGGGCCTCGTCAACCGCGATCAGGACCGGCGGACGTTTCGCGAGCATCTCTGGAAAACCCGGAACCGCGAGCCGCTCCGGCGCCATGAAGAGGAAGTCGAGCTTGCCGTCAAGATAGTCGCGGCACACCGCCCTCGAGGCCAGCCGGTCGCGGCCCGAGTGGATGCGCTCGGCGGCGATGCCGCGATCCTGGAGCGCTGAAACCTGGTCCTCCATGAGCGCGATGAGGGGCGAGATCACCAGGGTGGTGCCGGCTCGCGCCAGACCCGGGAGCTGATAGCAGAGCGACTTGCCGGCGCCGGTCGGCATCACCAGAAGCACGTCGCAGCCCTCGGTCACCGCCCGGCACACCTCCGCCTGAAGGGGGCGAAACGCGGCATGACCGAAGGTTGAACTGAGCAGCCCGTCGAGCGAATCGACGGACGTTGGCACTCGTCGGCCGGAGGTGGGGCTACTTCCTTCAGTGGTCACGCGGGAACCCTACCACGGGGCGGAATTTCGGATTTCGGATTTCGGATTTGCCGGCCACGCACCCGAAGAACCACAGAGGCACAGAGAGGACACAGAGGAGAACACAGAGAATTTCTCAACTGGGCCTCGATGCAACCGTGATGTGCCCACTCGGCCCGCGGAATTTCGGATTTCGGACTTGTCACGGCGTAGCGCGAAGCGCGAAGCCGGATTTCGGATTTGCCGGCCATCCTCCCCGGTTCGAGCCCTCCCGGCGCCTCGGGTCGGCGCGGGCCGAATGGGTGTCGGGTACACATTCGCTCACCTGAGCAGACGGATCGACGCGCCGAGGTCGGTGAGGACCTCGAGGAACACCACCAGATTGGATCCGTGCAGACCGGGACGGGCGGTTGGCGCCAGGATTGCCGTGAAGCCTCGGTCTCGAGCCGCGGTGGCAATCGACTGCGGCAACCTAAATCCCGGTGGGCCGGCCTGAACCAGATCCGCGATAGTGATCTCAAGCCGGCCCAGCACCTTCGGCGCAGTCAGATCGAGTACCTTTTTGAGATCGACCTCGAAGGTGGCTGTGTACCATGCCGGTCTTTTGATCGGCACGGTGCGAAAGACCTGTGTCGCCTCGCCCATGCTCAGTGTCGGCGAATCGGAAAGGTACAGGACCTGGTCCTCGATCGCCGTGTGGTACCTGCCGTCGACCTTCGAGGACCCAAGCGGGCTTGCAACCTGCTTCCGCCGAGTGTCACTCACTGTTCGATAGAATCGCCCTCTGACCGAGCGACCGCGCCATTTTCGGAGAGCACCACGATCGATGCGGCCGGTCACCCAGGGATGCCCCACTCAGAGCGTTCGACCTCTTGCTCGAGCACGCGACGGCCATACTCGGACTGGATTAGATCGAGTGGCGGCTGGTTGAGAAACTCGGGATTGGGAGTCTTTAGCCACTGGGCGATGTGCTTCCTTTCGATCAGTTTCCCCAGCGATTTCGACAGGCGAAGGAGATACTCCAACTTCTCCTTGGTCGCTGGATTCGGTTCCGTCGCTCCGACCTCCCATCGGACGACCGTTCTGACTGTCACGTCGAGCAACCGTGCATAGTCTTCCTGTGAGAGTTGGAGGAGCCGGCGGAGCGTGTGCGGACGCCCTTTACCGGTGCGACTCATCCCGCGCGTGGGATCCACCGGTGAAGCCGGCGAAACCAGAAGGGTCTCTTCAGGACAGGCCATAGATCACCTCCATGAACAATATGACATCTGTCATGTCATGTGTCAAGGTGGCAACCTGCCGTGGGTGTTGCGCGGTGGTCATGACCTCGATCGGGCACGGAGACGGGGCCATGTACACTGTGGCGTCTTAAAACGCTTGAGGAGTTGGTATGGAGCACGAACCAAGCGGAACGATCGTCGGCCTGCCCGAAAACGCACGACGCCCGCTGAAGCCCGGCGAGACCTACGTGCCCGTGGTGCCGGACGAGACCGGGGTCTACGAGGTGACCACCCGTTCGGTCTCGATGGGATTGCTCTTCTGCGCGATCTTCGCAATGGCGGCGGCCTTCCTGGCCCTTCGCGTAGGCCAAGGAATCGAGGCCGCGATCCCGATCTCGATCCTCGCCATCGGGATGGCGCCTCTCTTCGCCCGCAAGACCACACTGCTCGAGAACGTCATCGTCCAGTCGATCGGTGCGAACTCGTCGCACGTGGTCTCGGGCGCCGTCTTCACCATCCCCGCGCTCTACATGCTGGCGGCGGAGCCGGGCTCCGGGGTCATGGAGCCGACAATTCTCCAGGTGATCATCGTCTCCTTCCTCGGCGGCTGTGTAGGCATCCTCTTCCTGATCCCGCTCCGCTATCACTTCATGGTCGAGCTCCACGGCAAGCTGCCGTGGCCGGAAGGAACCGCCACCACCGAGATCCTGCTCACCGGCGAACGGGTTGGTACTTCGGCCAAGATCCTCGCCCTTGCCGCCGGTCTCGGCGCCCTCTACGACGGCCTGGTCACCAGCTTCCACGTCATGGCCGAGGAGATTTCCTTCCGCGCGGTGGGCCTCGGCGGGCTGCTCGAGCGCCATTTCATGACCCTGAAGGTCCTCAACAACGCGGCCATCGTCGGCATCGGCTACATCGTCGGCATCCGCTACGCAGCCATCATCTGCGCGGGTTCCTTTCTCTCGTACTTCGTGTTCGTACCGATGGTCCATGCCATCGGCATGTACGTGCCCGATGTGCTCCCGCCCGGCGCCGTGCCGATCGCCCAGATGAGCATCGACGAGGTCTTCAGACACTATGTCCGCATCATCGGCATCGGCGGCATCGCCGGCGCCGGCATCCTCGGCATCCTGTCCTCGCTGCCCTCGATGGTGCGTTCGATCGGCGCCAACATCGTCGGCATGAGCCACCAGGACGAGCGCGCCAAGACCGAGGTGCCGCGGGTGGACCGCTCGCTACCCGGCAGCTTCACGGCGGTCGGCTTGATCATCTTCGCGATCTCGGCATTCGTATTCTTCTCCTTCGGTCTCGGCAGCAGCAGCTCGATGCTCTACGCCGCGGTATGCA
>JAIVTZ010000541.1:0-3171 GCA_049188105.1 Deltaproteobacteria bacterium
GGATAGCACGGAGGGGGATTAGGAATCAGTCCTTAGTTTTGAGTTATGAGTTTTGAGTTTCGCCCGTCCACCCACCCCAAGGAACTTCGGATTTCGGATTTCGGATTTTGGATTTTCCATCTACCCACCCCCGTACGGTGGGAGATGGGGGAGAACCCGCCGGCGGCAGCGGAGTGAGCTCAGGCCTCATCCGAAGGAGGAGGCCATGAGCCACGCGCTGGCGACGGTGCGTCACCGCGCCCGCAGGGCGCGAGTAACTCAAAACTCATAACTCAAAACTCATAACTTGCTTTCGTGCTCCTTCCTTGACACCTTGATCGGCGCCGTGGAGGATGGCTTCATGAGAAAGACCAACGATCGCCAAGATCCGCAGACATCCGATCATGGACTGACCCGCCGCGAAGCGCTCGCCGTCGCCGCCGCTGCCGCAGTGGGCGCCGCCGCTCGCTCATCGGAGGCACGGGACGGCGGCGACGCCGGTCGCCGGCCGGTCGCAGTGGCCTCGAAGAACGGCCTCGAGGCGGTGGGTCGAGCCGTGCAGCGCATGGAAGCGGGGCTTGATCCGGTCGAGGCGGCGGTGGAAGGTGTGGGGATCGTCGAGGCCGATCCAAACGACGTCACGGTGGGCTACGGCGGTCTGCCCAATGCCGAGGGCGTGGTCCAACTCGACGCCTGCTGCATGGACGGTCCAACCATGCGCGCGGGCGCCGTCGGCGCCCTCGAGGGATTCAAGCATCCGGCCGAGGTGGCCCTCGCGGTGATGCGCCGCACGACGCGCGTGCTGCTGGTCGGCGAAGGCGCCGCCCGCTTCGCGAGGTCGCTCGGTTTTCCGACCGAAAACCTCCTGACCGAGCGTTCGCGCAAGATCTGGCTCTATTGGAAAGGGCAGATGTCCTCGATCGACGACTGGATGACAACCCCGGAGCAGATCGAGGACCCTGACGTTCAGTGGTTCATCGAGAAGTACGGCGCCATTCGGCCGACCGGCACCATCAACCTGTGCGCGGTCAACGCTGAGGGCGTCCTCGGAGGCACCACGACCACCTCGGGCCTGTTCTTCAAGATTCCCGGCAGAGTCGGCGACTCGCCGCTGATTGGGGCCGGCCTCTATGTCGACGGCGAGGTCGGCGCCGCCGGTTCGACCGGCCGCGGGGAGTCGGTGATCCAGATCGCCGGCTCGCACACCGTCGTCGAGCTCATGCGCGCCGGGAAATCGCCGCGCGAAGCGTGTCTCGGCGCGCTCGACCGTCTGGTGCGGGCAACCCGGGTACCCTACCTCCTCGATGCCGACGGTCGGCCGACCTTCGATGTCAAGTTCTATGCGGTGAACCCGCGCGGCGAATCGGGCGCAGCGGCGATCTGGCCCGGAGCGCAGTACGCGTGGTGCCGCGGCGGTACACAACCCGAGCTGAGGGACTGTGCTTCCCTCTATCCCACACCACGACCATAGAGGAAAGACGCCTGACCGTCCTCTGGTGGGGACATCACAATCGGTTTGAGGACGCTCTCACACGTTAAAACGTTCGAACGATACAACTTTCTCCGGTTGGCACAGGGCTTGCTGATCCCAAACTGACGATGGCATCGAGCGCCATCGGGGAGGCAGCCATGAAAAGATCTCGACGGTTCGCGATCCTGACACCTGCTCTCGCATTCGCGTTGGCCATGGCTGCGCCACCGGTGGAAGCCGGAGGCTCGTTCGGAGTACACGTGGGAAGCGGCGGCTTTGGGGTGTCAGTCGGATTCGGCGACTGGAGCGTCTACACGAGCTCGTGGTCCGACCCCAACTGGTCCCTCAACTTCAACACGGTACTGGCGGGCTATGGCGAATGGGTGTGGGTTGGTGGAATCGGGCGTGTTTGGCGCCCCTGGGTGTCCGCGGACTGGCGGCCATACACCTACGGCCGGTGGGTTCGCACCGCCGCCGGGTGGACCTGGGTCTCCTACGAACCCTGGGGTTACGTCCCCCATCACTACGGGAGCTGGGCTTACTCCAGCTTCGGCTGGGTCTGGCAACCCGGCTACGCCTACGTAGGGGCCAACGTGGTTTGGGTCCGCGCCGGCGGCTATGTGGGCTGGTACGCACGGCCTCCCTACGGCTGGAGTCACGCCGCACATGGCTTCCGGCGGGGCTACGACCACGGATACCGGGATGGCTATCACCACGGTTACGACAACGGCTTAAACGATGCCCGCTACGCGACCTACGTCGGCTGGGACCATCTCGGCGCGGACAACGTCTCGCGTCACACGGTCCGTCACGCCATTGCCTCCCGCAATCGCATCGACGCCCACGCGTCCGCGCCGACGAACGCGGAGATCCGGGCGCGCGGCGCGGCCCCCGTGTCCGTGACGCGCCTCTCGCGTCGAACGGTATCGATGGGCGGCCGCCAAGTCACCGTCGCCCGGCCCGAGGGAGTGGCGCGCAGCATCGAGCGTCACGCCGCCGGTACGGCCGGCGCCGCTCTCGCGCCGGCCGCGCTTGAACGCCGCCAGCCCCTTGTCCGGGCGAGGAGCGCCGCCACCTCGACGGCTTCGATCTCACGTAGAACCGTTTCGGCCACTCGGGAGACTCATTCCGCCAACGTGCGGCAGCGGCAGGAGGCTTCATCCTCGAACCACTCTCGAAGCTCCGGGACCGCAACCGGTGCCCGAATCGACGCACGGTCGGCGCCTCGTTCCGCGGGAAGCCGATCGAGCGCGTCGAACGGGCTGGAGGCCCGTCGTTCCGCTCGCGTGGAGGTCTCTCACAAGGAATCGAGCCCCGGCCGGACGACCGGATCGCGGACCACGGCTGGCATCCGCCGCGGCAGGTCGGTGTCAACCTCGACACGCGGGCAGAGCGCCCAAGGGCGCCGGGCGGCCACCGAAGATCGGCGGACCGGCCGCGCATCTCGCCCCCAGAGATCCCGATCAGAAGCGTCGGATTCGGCCGGCGACGGTTCCAAGAGATCGAATTCAACTCGGCCCCGACATCCACACGGCGCGAAGAGGCGCTGACAACCATCGTGGGGCGGGGCGGCCGAAAGGCCGCCCCGCCCTCCCCCACACCAGGGTGCAGGGCGCAGGGGGGTTCAGGGCCCACCAACTCCTGGACGAGTTTTGAGTTCTGAGTTTTGAGTTACAGACGCCCTTTGGCCATCGTGACTTACCCCGCCAGCGATTGTCTGA
>JAIVTZ010000542.1:0-3161 GCA_049188105.1 Deltaproteobacteria bacterium
TCGAGGCCAAGCATCGTCTCTTTCCCTCGCAGAAGGGGCCGCGGATGACTCCCTTTATTGCCCGCAACTTCGCCACTCCACACTGGTTCGACATCTCGGCGGCGCGGCGCGACCTCGGCTACGAGCCAATGGTCTCAATCGAGGAAGGGCTTGCCCGGCTCAAGGCGTGGTTTGATGAGTCGGTGTGATCGCAATCGCTATCGGTATCGCAATCGCTATCGAATGATCGAATCGCCGCGAGACACATCGATACCGATTTGAAGTTTGCCCATTTGAGTAGGTTTTCAGGCGACCAATTCCTCCTCCACATCGAGTCACTAAAGTGGTATTCTTCCTCCCGCGCGACTGACTCGTGCAATTTTTCACACGCCCGGCGCGCGTTGAGCGAAGAAGGCTCACGCAGATCGGCGGCGGCAACAAAGGAGGATCGTGATGCTCAAGAAAATCGGTCTCATCGGCGGCGGGTACATCGGCGGGGTCCTGGCTCAGGAAATTGCCGAGCGGCGGCTGGCCCGCGAGGTCGGGCTGACGGACCCGGCGCCCTTCGTCAACCCGGATGATCCGCCGGAGCGCCAGGAGGTTGCCAACAAACAGTCGGTTGCCAAGGGCAAGTGTCTGGACATCTCGGAGGGGCTGCCGACCATCCGCTCCGACGTGCGCTGCGTGGGTTCGAAGGACTACTCGGCGCTGGCCGGCGCCGAGCTCATCATCAACACCGCCGGCGTGCCGCGGAAGGCCCGCCCGGACGGGACCTTTCCGAGCCGTGAAGAGCTGCTCACCATCAACCTCAAGGTCACCAAGCAGGTGGCGCAGGGGATCAAGGAGCAGTGCCCGGACGCCACGGTCATTTCAGTCGCCAACCCCCTGGATGCCATCGTCTACACCCTCGACAAGACGCTGGCGCCCCCGAAGAACAAGCTCGTGGGGATGGCCGGGCAGCTCGACTCCGGACGCTACTGCTACTTCGTGGCCGAGGCCGCCAACGTATCGGTCGAGAGCGTCAGTGCGATCGTGCTCGGAGGCCATGGCGACACCATGGTGCCGGTGCGGTCGAGCTGCCTCATCGGCGGCGTGCCGGTCACCAAGTTCCTCGACGAGGAAACCCTGTCAGCCATCGAGGCCCGCACCCGCAAGGCCGGCGGTGAGGTGGTCGGCCTCCTCGGTTTCGGTTCCGCCTTCGTGTCGCCTGCCTGGGCCGCCCTGGAGATGGCCGAAGCGATCATCTACGACAAGCGCAAGATCATTCCGGTCTGCGCCAAGCTCGAGGGCGAGTACGGCGTCGACGGTCTCTTTGTCGGAGTGCCGGCAATCCTCGGCGCCAACGGCGTCGAAGAGGTCATCGAGATGGATCTGACCGACGATGAGAAGGCGGCCTTCGCCAACTCGGTCAACGCCGTCAGCAAGACCTGCGGAGAGGTCGACAATATGCTCGGCAATCTTTGATAGAAAAATTGTCTCAGTACGAATCGCCCCCTGCGACACAGGGGGCTATTTTTTTCCGATAACGTTATAACGTTCAATCGTTTGAACGTTGTGGAGTGGAACCGGATGCGATAAGATTCACAGCGTTCATTCGATTGGAGGTCACAGGTGGGGCAGATCCGACGGATTGCCGTCAACACCGGCGGAGGCGACGCACCGGGGCTCAACGCGGTGATCCGCTCGATCGTCCTCTCCTCGCTGAGGCGGGGGTGGGAGGTGCTGGGGATCCGAAAGGGTTACGAGGGGCTCTTCGATACCTCCAAGATCATGCAGCTCGATCGCGACTCGGTGCGCGGGATCACCCACCTCGGCGGCACCATACTCGGCACCACCAACCGCAACCACCCCTTCGAGTACCCGGTGCAACTGCCGGGGGAAGAGCTGAAGCTGGTGGACCGTTCGGATGAGCTGGTGGAGAACTTCCGCCGGCTCAAGATTGACGCCCTCATCGCCATCGGCGGCGACGGCTCGATGAAAATTGCCAGTCGCCTGGGCGACAAGGGATTGCCGATCGTCGGCGTTCCCAAGACCATCGACAACGACCTTTCCGGCACCGTCGTCACCTTCGGTTTCGATACAGCGGTCACAGTCGCGACCGAGGCGATCGACCGGCTCCACTCGACCGCCGAGGCCCACGAGCGGGTCTTTGTGGTCGAGGTGATGGGCCGCTACGCGGGCTGGATCGCCCTCCACTCCGGGGTCTCCTCGACGGCCGACGTGGTGCTCATCCCGGAGATCCCGTACCAGATCGAGTCCGTTTGCGACAAGATCATGGACCGCGAGGCGCGAGGACGCCGCTTCGCAATCGTCGTTGTCGCCGAGGGCGCACGGCCGCTCGACGGCGATTTGGTGGCCAAGGACCAGGGCGCCGGTCGCGAGGTGCTCCTGGGCGGTATCGCCGAACGGGTAGCCCGCGACATCCAGGAGCGGACCGGGAAGGAGACCCGGACCGTGGTTCTCGGTCACCTCCAGCGCGGCGGCGGGCC
This sequence comes from Deltaproteobacteria bacterium, assembly GCA_049188105.1. Lineage (GTDB taxonomy): Bacteria > Acidobacteriota > Thermoanaerobaculia > Thermoanaerobaculales > Sulfomarinibacteraceae > Sulfomarinibacter. The sequence continues at coordinate 2,469 of JAIVTZ010000542.1, forward strand.
GACCACCTTCGACCGCCTGCTCGCTCTGCGCTTCGGAGCGGCGGCGGTGCGGATGGTAGCTGAGGGGACGACGAACGTGATGGTGGCGCTCGACCCGCCGACGGTTCTCGCGGTGCCGCTCGTGGTCGCGACCGAGAGGATGAAAACCGTTCCATTGGACTGCGACACCATGCTCACCGCGCGTGACCTCGGCATCTGTTTCGGCGACGGCGACTGGGACGGATAGGGATAAGGGTGGAGCGATGATCGTCTCGGCCTGGCACGATGGACACGGTTCCTACGGACTGAGGGTCCTCGAAGCCGAGGTGAGTCTCAACTTCAGACCGGAGTGGGACACGGTCAGCATCTACCTGCCCGACGAGAAGGAGGCGGCGCTGGCGCCGCTGACCGCCAGCTTCTGGGAGGGCTCGCCGGAGCTCAGATCGCCGCGGATCAAATCGTTCTTCATCCGCCACGGGATTGTTCCCTGGGAGAGGCACCATCCTCCCTACTTCGAGCTCGTGCCTCTGGGGGAGGGCGTGTTCCGCCTCGGGTGGATCGTCAAACCACGAGGCCAGCCAAATCTGCCCCTCGACTGAGCAGGGAGGAACCGCCCGCGCCACCACCCGGATACAAGATGCAAGATCCAAGATGCAAGATACGATCGCAGGATGATCTTGAATCTTGTATCTTGAATCTTGCATCTTGCACATG
>JAIVTZ010000543.1:0-3160 GCA_049188105.1 Deltaproteobacteria bacterium
GAACGCCCTCAACTCCACCTTAAAGTGTAACTCACGAGGGAGTTTTCAAGAGCTAATCGCTAACAGGTCACAGCTTTATGAGGTATTCTAGATGACGAGGGCGTCACGTCGGCGGGCTTCGAGGCGGCGCGGACCGCTGCGGTCGGCACATGGCAAATGGGAGTCGTGAATGGGTGGGATGGATGGCATCATCGCCGAGTTCCTGGCCGAGAGCGTCGAGAATCTCGACCAGCTCGACCAGGATTTGGTAACCCTCGAGAACGACCCGTCCGATCGCGAGGTCTTCGCGCGGATTTTCCGCACCATTCACACGATCAAGGGCACCTGCGGTTTTCTGGCCTTCGGCAAGCTCGAGTCGGTCACCCACGTGGGCGAGTCGTTGCTCAGTCGTCTCCGCGAGGGCGATCTCGATGTGCATCCGGAGATCACGACCGATCTGCTGGCTCTCATCGACGCGGTGCGCGCGATCCTCGCCAACATCGAGGCCACCGGTCAGGAGGGCGATGAGGAGTACGCCGCTCTGATCGCCCGGTTGCAGAGCCATGACGAGGGCACGGAATCTGCCGCCGAAACCCCCCGGACCGGCGCCGCAATGCCCCGGTCGAAGGCAAAGGCCGGTGCTCGGAAGAAGAGCTCAGCCGCCCCTACGAAGGGCGCCCGAACGAAGAAGGCGCCCGAGAAAAATCCAACAAAGAAACCGAAGAGGGCGCAGGCGAAACCCACGCCGGAGCCCGCCGCGGCCGACGACGACGCCGACGGGCTGGAGCTGGCCTCGACCCCGACCAACGCCGAGACCTCCATCCGCGTCGATGTGCGGGTCCTCGACGACCTGATGAACCTCGTCGGGGAGCTGGTGCTGTCTCGAAATCAGCTCGTCCAACATTTGGCCGAATCGACCGACTCTCGGCTCACGTCGTCGTCGCAGCGTCTCGACGCCATCACCGGAGAACTTCAGGAATCGGTGATGCGGACGAGGATGCAGCCCATCAGCTCGATCTGGAGGAAACTGCCGCGCTTTACCCGCGACCTCGCACTGAGCTTCGGCAAGGAGGTCGAGATCCAGATGGAGGGCGAGGACACCGACCTCGACAAGTCGGTTATCGAGGCCATCAAGGGCTCCCTCCTCCACCTCGTGCGCAACGCCGTGGACCACGGCATCGAAGACCCCGATACGCGCGAGGCAAACGGTAAACCCCGCAAGGGAACCCTTCGGCTGCGCGCCCACCACGAGGGCGGAACCGTGGTCATCGAAGTTCATGACGATGGAGGGGGACTCGACCACGACCGCATTCTGGCCAAGGCGGTCAGTGCCGGTCTCGTCACCGAAATCGATTCAGAGGAATTGAGCCAGAGCGAGATCGAGGGCTTCATCTTCCACCCCGGCTTTTCGACCGCTTCCAAGGTGACCAATATCTCTGGCCGAGGCGTGGGTCTGGACGTCGTACGCACCAATGTCGAGAGGATGGGCGGATCGGTTGAGCTCCAGAGCAAACCCGGCACGTCCACCACCTTTCGCGTCAAGATACCTCTCACCCTCGCCATCGTCTCGGTGCTCCTGGTCGCCGCGAGCGAGCACCGGATCGCCATACCGCAGGCGAGCGTGGTCGAGCTCATCCGGCTCGACGACACGGTTTCGGATCTGGGAATCGAAGATCTCAACGGGGTGCCGGTGTTTCGTCGCCGCGGCAAGCTCTTGCCCCTGGTCTTCCTCAACCGCGAGCTCGGTGTTCAGGAGGAGGGTGAAAAACGTTCCGGCGGCAACATCGTCGTGCTCCAGGGCGACGACCGACAATTCGGTCTCGTGGTCGACGCCATCGTCGATTCGCAGGAGATCGTGGTCAAACCTCTCGGGCGGCTGCTGTCCGCCGTCCCATTCGCCGGTGCGACAATTCTCGGCGACGGGCAGATCGCCCTCATCCTCGACGTTTTTCGCCTCGGTCTTGCGGCCGGGGTGGTTTCTGAGGCGCGCGCACACTCCGTCGCCGCCCATATCAGCGCCGCCGTCATAAAGCGCAAAGATCGCACGCGTTTGGTGTGCGTTCGCGGTGCGGATGACGAGCGAATGGCACTGGAGTTCGAGATCGTGAACCGCCTCGAGTACATCCCGCGGTCATCCATCGAGCGAGTGGGCGACCAGCAGGTGGTCCAGTACGGCGACGAGATTCTGCAGCTCGTAGACCTCCAACGGACCCTGCCCGAGCGCCGCAAGGAGACCCGCACCACATCCGGCCGGGTCGATGACGCCGCCGTTCCGGTGGTGGTGTGCACCGTCGACGGCCGGCGCATTGGCCTCATGGTCCATCGCATAGCAGACATCGTCGAAGAGGAGCTGAAGGCCCGCCGGCCCGGCACCAGAGACGGGATCCGTGGATGTGCGGTGATCCAGGACCGGGTCACTGAAATCCTCAATCTCGAAGCAATAGTTCGACTCGCCGACCCGGAGTTTTTCGACCGTGAGACGGAGTAGCGCCTGATATGAGAGATGCTCACCAACCGAACCAAATATCTCAGGCTCGGGAGTGATGATGGTGCGCCAGTTCTGCACCTTTTTCGTCGGCGAGCTCTTTCTCGGAATCGAGGTCAAACGGATTCAGGAGGTGCTCCGGGATTGGGTGATCACCCCGGTGCCGACAGCGAATCCCGCGATTCGCGGTTTGATCAACCTCCGCGGGCAGATCGTCACCGCCGTCGATCTCAGGACACGCTTCCAGATCCCCGATCGGGATCGAGGCGACTCCCCCCCTACCATTCTGGTGCTTGACGGCGGCAAGGAGCTCCTCAGCCTGGTTGTCGATCGTTCCGGGGATGTCCTCGAGGTCGAAGACGAGTGCTTCGAGGAGCCGCCCGATACTCTCAAGAACGAGTCTCGACGGTTGATTCAGGGGGCATACAAGCTCGAGCACAGTCTGCTTCTGGTCCTCGACGTCGATCACGCTTTCGACCTGGATGCCGCCGCCGAGGGGGCCTGATGCGCGCACTGATCATCGATGACTCGCGAGCCATGCGGTCGATCCTCGGCGGGATCCTCGACGAGGCCGGTTTCGACACCGTACCGGTGGCTGATGCCGAGGAGGCGATGGCGCTCCTCGAATCGGACCACGATTTCGAGCTCGCCCTGGTGGATTGGAACCTGCCGGCGATGAGCGGTCTCGAGCTGGTG
>JAIVTZ010000544.1:0-3158 GCA_049188105.1 Deltaproteobacteria bacterium
TCCTAGAACTTGCACAAAAATCGCTCGTTTCTGCATCGAGAACTGCGCAGTTCCCACCAGAGTTTCTGGATGGGAACGGGCTAGCTCACAACCGTCGCGACAATTTGATTATCGACTGAATCTCCGGAGACCGTGGGCTTTCGGTGTGTGTTATATCTGACACCCTTGCCGACAGGGAGAGGTGCGAGTGGTGAAACCTATTTTCTGGTTGATGGCCGTCATGTCGTCGGTGACGGCCACCGCGGCGGTCCACGAGATCCCGACCGGGGGATCGATCACCGCCGCTCTTGAAAGGGCCGAGCCAGGGGACACCATCCGTCTCGCCGGCGGAACGTATCACGAGAACATCGTCGTCGACGTTCCGGTGACGTTGACCAGCGATAGCGGCGCCACCATCCGCGGCGGGTACGAGGGCAACGTCGTCCACATCACCGCACCGGGGACGGTGCTCGAGGGGCTGCACATCGCCGAGGCCAGTCCGCGTCTCACCAAGGACATGTCGTGCATTCTCATTGAGGCCGACGACGTCACGATTCATGGCTGCACCATCACCGAGTCACTGCATGGGATCTATGTCAAGGCTGGAAACAGGGTCGAAATCCTCGGCAATACTATCGAGGGTCGTTTGGATCTCATCGAGGCCGACCGCGGCAACGGGATCCACCTTTGGAACTCGTCCGAAAACCGCATCATCGAAAACGAGATCTTCAACGTCAGGGATGGAATCTACTTCTCGTTCGCCAATTCGACGACCATCGAGCGCAACCACATCCATCACGTGCGCTACGGGCTCCACTACATGTACTCGAACGACAACTCTTTCTATGACAATCTCTTCGAGAACAACGTCGCCGGCGCCGCGCTGATGTACTCCGAGGACATCGTGTTTGCCCGCAACACCTTTGCCCGTTGCCGGGGCTTCCGTGCCTACGGCATCCTCCTGCAGTCGATGAGCCGGGTCACCGCACGAGAGAACTTGATCGTCGACAACAGCCGCGGGATCTTCATGAACAACGCCGACTCATGTGTCATCGAGTCCAACGATGTCGTCAACAACGATCTCGCGATCCAGCTCAACGGCGGCTGCGATGGCAACCTCTTCGTGCGCAACAACTTCATCAATAACTTGAGCGACCTGCTCCTCGACGTTTCGGATCTCGAGACCCGGTGGGCGGATGCCGGCGGCGGCAACTACTGGAGCTCCTACCGCGGTTATGACCTCGACCGCGACGGAACCGGAGATCTCCCCTATCCCATCCAGAATGTCTTCCAGATTCTTGAAACCAGGGTTCCCGAGGTCCGCTTCTACCTCCTGAGCCCGGCCGCCGAGGTTCTCAAGGCGGCGGAGCGGGCGCTGCCCATCCTCCGTCTCGGCGACGCCCAAGACCCACGGCCGGCGATGTTTCCAATCGCCAACTCCGAGGTTCCGTGGGCCCTCGGCGGCGACCGCGCGCTCGCCGGAAGCCTCACGCTCGCACTGCTCTTCATGGGAGCTACGGCTGGGGTGGCGGCGCTCTCGTGGCGTCTCGGGCGGCCGCGACGCCCGCAAAAAACCGGCGGCACGATATGAATCAGGACAGCCCTCCCATGCTGCAAATCGAAGGATTTGCAAAAAGGTACGGGGATCTGCAGGCGGTCAGGCCACTTGACCTCGAGGTTGGTGAGGGGGAGTCCTTCGCCCTGCTCGGCCCGAACGGGGGCGGCAAGACGACCGTTCTCCGCGCCATCGTCGGTCTCCACGCCCCGAGCGAGGGCCGGATCCTGATTCGAGGGGTGGAGGTCGCGCGCGACCCGACTCGCGTCAAGCAGTGGCTCTCGTTCGTTCCCCAGCGCGTCACCATGCCGGATGTGCTCACCGCGCGCGAGATTGTGGATTTCTTCGCCCGCCTGCGGAAGGTCCCCCCGGGGAGGATCGACGAGGTCCTCGACCTCTTCGCCCTCACCGACGACGCCGGGCGGCGGGTCGGTGAGTTCTCCGGTGGAATGGTCCAGCGTCTCGGGCTCGCGGTGGCCCTCCTCGAGGAGGCTCCGCTCTTGGTCCTCGATGAGCCTACCCTCAACCTCGACCCGCAGGGAATCGATATCCTGCACCGCGCTCTCGGCGGTCTCAAGGAGCGCGGGAGCGCCATCGTCTTTTCGTCACACAGCATCCATACCGCGATCCAGCTGGCCGACCGCGTCGGAGTGATCGTCGGCGGCGAGATGGTAACCGTAGAGCCGGTTGCGGCCTTCCAGGCCGAGGTGACGCGCCAGACCACCGTACGGGTGGTGCTCCAGCACACCGATGACGCCATGATCCGATCCGCCGAGGAGGCAGGCGCCGAGATTCGCGAGCACGATCAGACCCACGTCTGTTTTCGGGCCCTTCCCGAGCACCGCCTCGACGTCATTCGGGCAATCGAGAGCGCGGGCGGCACGATCGAGGAGTTCCACACCGAGGCGCCGGGGTGGGAGTCACTGGTACACACTCACTTCGGCGCAAAGGAGGAGAATCGTGACAGGTCTCAGTGATCCCAGGCATATGTTGGTCGCATTATGTGCGACGGCGGCGATCCTGGCGCTCACGACGGCGTGCGGCGGACCGGTTGAACCCGGGATCGTCACCGGCGTCGACGGCTGCAGCCGCTGCGGCATGGTGATCGATCAGCCCAACCAGGCCTGCGGCTGGATCACAAACAATGAGTTCGTGACATTCGACTCACCCGCCTGTCTCCTCGCCGATTTCGACGATCTCCGTAGATCCGGGCAGGCGCCGCCGCAAGAGATCTACTTCGCGGACTTCGACAGCGGCGCATTCATCATTTCCGGTGAGACCTCATTTCTCCTCACCGACCACGTCCCGACGGTCATGAACGGTCGCGTCCTGTGCTTCGCCACCGCCGCCGCAGCTCGGGCGACGCTAGATTACGACGACGAGATCGTGACCGACTGGCCGGGCTACCGGCGATTGCGTGGAGAACCGGATGTCGTCGTCGACACCGTCTTCGGTGATGATGGGATGGAACCGGAGGTGGTGGCGGTCGCCAAGGGAGAGCTCGTGCTGTGGCGAGCAACCGGCAACGATCTTGACGAGGACCTGACGTGGGTGATCAAGGGCTACGGCGAGATCGAGCCGGTCGTGGTCCTGGCCAACGGGGAAGCGGCGGAGGTGCGTTTCT
>JAIVTZ010000545.1:0-3154 GCA_049188105.1 Deltaproteobacteria bacterium
CGGTGGCGACACCAATCACTGGGATGCCGGCGTTGCCGCCGGTCTCGGCATCGACCGGCATGTCGCCAACGAGCAGAGACTCACCTGTACTGCACCCGGTGTGTTCGAGGATTGCCTCGATCATGGCGGGGTCTGGTTTGTGGGTCCCCGTGGTTTCCGGCCCGACGACCGAGGCCATGAGCCCTCGCCAGCCGAGGTGGTCGACGAGCCGCTCGACCCAGTGCAGAGGCTTGTTGGATGCGATGGCGAGGGTGTGGTCCGCCGCAAGGGCAGCCAGGGCCCCGTCAACCCCCGGGTAGGGCGGGGTGGTATCGGTGAGCACGTCGCTGTAATGGCGGCGGAAGGCGACCATCAGCGCGTCGTGGTTGCCGTCCTCACCGGCGGCTGCGGCGATGAGACGCGAGGCGCCGCGGCCGACATGACGGCGCACCCAGGCGAGGTCCCGGTGAGGCAAGCCGAGATCGGAGAGGGCGAGGTTGAGACCGGCTCGGATGCCGGGAAAGCTGTCGACCAAGGTGCCGTCGAGGTCGAAGACGATGAGTCTGCTTTCAATCATGGATCGAGTGTAGCCCGGTCTTTACATCGTCCCGATCCGGGATGTGGTCGTCGCTCTCCCACTTGGGTATACCTCCAACCGTAGCCTCACCGAGCACCTGATCGCGGCTCGTATACTCTCGGGGCCGTGGCGCCGCTCATCACCACTCGCGAGCTGACCCAGTCGTACGGGCCCCGAACCCTGTTCGACGGGCTGAGCCTCACCATATCCGAGGGCGACCGCATCGGAATCATAGGACCCAACGGCGCCGGCAAGACCACGCTGCTGCGCATCCTGTCCGGTGCTGAGGAAGCTGACGACGGAGAGCTCCACCGCCGTCGCCGGTTGCGCATCGCCATGGTCACGCAGGAGGACGTCTTCGAATCATCGGCCACGGTCATCGAGGTGGCGACGCGCGGCGCGGTGCTCGACCCGGAGGGGGGCGAGGACGAGACCGAACGCCAGGTCCGGGTCGCCATCGCGCTCGACCAGCTCGGTTTCCGGTCGCCCGAGCAACCGGTCGGCGAGCTGTCGGGGGGTTGGCGCAAGCGGCTGGCGATCGCCGCCGCCCTCGCCGCCGACCCCGAGGTGCTGCTCCTCGACGAGCCCACAAACCACCTCGATCTGGACGGGATCCTGTGGCTCGAGAAGATGCTCTGCTCGAGCCGTCTGCTCGCCTACGTCGTCATCAGCCACGACCGCACCTTTCTCGACCGGGTGACCAATCGGGTTCTCGAGGTGGCGCCCCAATACCCTGGCGGCACGTTCGCAGCCGCCGGCAGCTACACGACGTTTCTGAAAAGGCGCGCCCAGTACCTGCAGGCCCGCGCCCAATATCGCGACAGCCTCGCCAACCGGGTGCGGCGGGAGCTCGAGTGGCTCGGACGCGGACCCAAGGCGCGGACCACCAAGGCACAGGCGCGGATCGACGAGGCAGAGCGTCTGGTGACTGATCTCGCCCAGGTCCGGGCCGAGCTGGCGACCTCTCAGGTGGGCATCGAGATGACCGGTTCGGGCCGCCGCACCAAGCGGCTGCTGGTGGCGTCCGGGGTCGACAAGGCACTCGGCGGTACTCAGCTGCTCGAGGGACTCGACCTCATTCTGCAGCCCGGTCAGCGCCTCGGCGTGGTCGGCGCAAACGGCAGCGGCAAGAGCACTCTGCTCAAGCTGCTTGCCGGTGAGCTCGACCCCGACAGCGGTGTCATCCGCCGTGCCGAGCACCTCAAGATTGTCCACTTCGATCAGGCTCGGACGCAGCTCGACCAGACCGTGAATTTACGCAGCGCGCTGGCTCCAGACGGAGACACGGTGCTCTACCGGGGCCGCGAGGTGCACGTGGTGAGCTGGGCCCGCCGCTTCCAGTTTCGCGACGATCAACTCGACCAACCGGTCAGTGAGCTTTCGGGTGGTGAACAGGCGCGCGTCCACATCGCCCGCCTCATGCTGCAACCGGCAGACCTCCTGTTGCTCGACGAGCCGACCAACGACCTCGACATCCCGACGCTCGAGGTGCTCGAGGAGAGCCTTCTCGACTTCCCGGGTGCGCTGGTGCTGGTCACGCATGACCGCTACCTGCTCGACCGGGTGAGTACGGTCCTGCTCGGCCTCGACGGCGCCGGCGCCGCGACTCCCTTCGCCGACGTCGAGCAGTGGCTCGCCCACCGCCGACCTGAGGGGACAGCCCCGCGCCGGGAGAGGCCCGAGCGGCGTCGCGAGCGGCCCCGGCGCGCCGGGCTCACGTACCTCGAGAAACGTGAGTACGAGACCATGGAGGAGACCATCCTCGAAGCCGAGGCCGAGCTCGAGACGGCGGTGGAGCATCTCGCCGACCCGCAGGTGGCGTCCGACGCCGACGCCGCCCATCGCGCCTTCCTCGCACAGGAGAAAGCGCGAGAGAGGGTCGCCGAGCTCTATCGCCGCTGGGCCGAGCTCGAGGACAAGGCCTAGCACTTCTCACCGCCCCCCTTGAACGAAGGTGAAAACCGATAATGAGAGGCCGAGGAAGGGGCGGCGAGAATTGTGTGTTAGACGCCGGGGAGCTCAACGTAGCCGACGGTGTGTGGTTGCCCGGCGGCGACGAGTAGGCGGTTGCGGCTGAGATCCATGATCCAGCTTGCCAGCGTCCGGCTCGCGGACTTCGGGCCGGGAGAGCGGCTCACGGAGTAGGGGGCGCCGCTCCTGTCTGTCAAGATCCGCTCCATTCGAATGACCGGGTCGGGCACCTCGTTCCGCAGCTCTGCCGCCAATTTCGTGGCGACCTTCAGCCTGTTGCTGGTGGAAATGCCCATTTCACCGGGAAAGCCGCAGGCCAGCGCGGGGCCGAGGAAGTGATTGGTGTGAACCAGGGTCTCGTTCTGCATATTGAGCCGGGCCAGCGCGTCCGGGGTCCACTCCAGATCGAGACTGCTCGGACCTGTGGCGCCGTGCTGGGCGAGCAGGAAGTTGGCCGAAGCGCAGCGGGGCGACCAAACCACGGTTTCAACCGCTTGCCGAATGCTCTCGCACTCCATCACCAATCGCAACAGGACGTGTACGGGGACGCCGAACTCGTGCTGTGGGGACTCGGTGTGGTGGGAGAGAATCAGAGCGGAGACGAAGAGCGGGCTCGTGAAGAAGCAT
>JAIVTZ010000546.1:0-3147 GCA_049188105.1 Deltaproteobacteria bacterium
GCCTGACGCCGAGATTGCCAAAAAGCGCCGTTTCCGGACGAGAACGGGCTAGAACATGTGGCCGATCGAAAAGTACACTCGGTCCCGGCCCCCCTCGGAGTGGCCGTAGGCAATAAAGACAGGCCCGATGAAGGTGTCGGCGCCGACGAAGACACTCCACGCGCTCTGCAGACTGTCCCAAGTGAGCGGCTCGCCCTCGAAATAGACGTTTCCCGCCTCGAGGCTGCCGCCGGCGTAGAGTCCTACGTTCATTCCGGCGAGGTCGAGGCTCCACAGGCGGCGGTAGCCCACCACTCTCGCCAGCGCAACCCTCTCGCCGAACAGCTCCCTCTGGCCGAGTCCGGAGAGACGGCCGAAACCGCCGATGAAGAAGAGGTCGAAGAAGCTCTCCGCCGGCTCGAGGTTTTCGCCGTACTCGAGGTAGGGGACGAGCGTGTACTCGCCGAAGCTGTGGGCGTAGGAGGCCGAGCCCCAAACCCTCTCGAACGCGGTCTCCGCCCCCAGCGTATCTGACGAGACGGTGTAGAAGGTATCGACGTCGATGCCGGAGCGAGGAAAGACCACCGAGTCCTCGGTATCGATGCGAAAGCTCAAGATGCCGCCGCCGCGGCGCTCGCTGGCAGTTTCAAACGCAGGGTCGCCGATGAGCGGCTGGCCGCGGACGTCTGACGTAAAGGCGCTGACGCGGAGCTCGCCCCACTTGCCGAGCACCCGCCCGGCCGCAAGCCGGGCGTCGACGGTCCGGAACTCATACTCGGCGAACGCCGTCCCCTCGAACCAGATCCTTTGCGTCCCGCGCCGGTACTCGACCGACGGCGCCACGAACCAGCGCATCTTCCAATCCAGGGGTTGGTAGAACTCGCTCGCAACACCGCCGACGGTGCCGATCTGGAAAAGGGTTTCCCACTCGCCGCCGCGACGGTTGACCGGCAGGAGCTGGTGGCGAACCTTGAGCGAGTAGCCGTTGTCGCCGCTGAAATCGTCAAAAAAAGCAACCCCGAACTGCAGCGATCCTCGCCCGTGGGGCCGTGGCGGGGTGGCGACGACGAGCTCCTTGCTGTCCTCGGCCTCCTCGATATGGAAGCCGATACGGCCGAAGTAGCGGGTGCTGTAAAGCTCGAGCAGGGCGGGAATGAGGGTTTCGGCGTCGAACACGTCGGGAAGCTCCAGGGTGAGCGCGTCACGCACCAGGCGATCGCCGACATGGCTGGTGTTGTCGATCCGTACGCTCTCAATCGTCATCTCTTCGTGCGGTCTGGCTCGAGATCGGGCGGAGAAGTCGGCCCAGCGCTGGTCGCTGGCTGCGAAACGGCGCAGCTCGTCGGTACTACGGCGCGCGGCTTCCTCCCCGATCGCAGCCGCCTCCTGGACGCGGTCGAAAGAGATGAACGAGATGTCGCCGAGGTCCGGCTCGATCAGCAGGTCGCCGGGCCCGAGCAGCGCGACATCGCGATCGCGGTTGCTCACCGTGAGCAGGCTGTTGAGGTGTTGGTAGATCTGGATGAACGAGCCGAGCTTCTCCTCCTCCGTCAGGAGGGGGCTTGAGATGTCGACCGCGATGATGTGCTCCGCGCCGAGGTTCTTTGCGATGCCCACCGGGAGGTTGGCGGCGATACCGCCGTCCACCAGCTCGCGCCCATCGAGCTCGACCGGGGGCAGGGCGCCGGGAACCGACATTGAGGCTCGCATCGCCTTGGCGAGGCTGCCCGAGGAGATCACCACCGTTCCTCCGGTGGCGATGTCAGCCGCCACCGCGCGGAAGGGGATCGGCAGCCGGTCAAAGTCTGTGGAGGTGGCGGACAGGGCCTCGATGGTGCTCAGCATGAGCTCGAGCTTTTGCCCGTGGATGACCCCCGACGGCACAATCGGTTTGAGACCGTCGAAGTGGAGCCGGCCGTCGATCATCACCGGCCGATCGTCCTGCTTTCGGCGAAAGCTGCGGTCCTTGCGCGGCACGCGGTCGGTGAAGATGCCCTCCCAGTCGATGGATATCACAAGCTCCTCGATCTCGTCCGGCGACCAGCCGGCGGCATACATCCCGCCGACGATCGAACCCATGCTGGTGGCAACGATGAGATCGGGTGCGATGTGGAGCTCCTCGAGGACCCGCAACACCCCGACGTGCGCGACCCCCCTGGCGCCGCCCCCCGACAGCACGAGCACCACCTTGGGGTGATCTTGCGGCGGCTTCTGTGCCTCCTGTGCCGCGGGCGCGCCGGCGATCAGCATGACAATCGCAATCAACGCGAAACGACGGAAAAACCCTTTGACCACGATACCCCCCGATGTCCAGATGTGCTCTGATCTCGGACCCTTTCCAGGGAGGATCTTATCAGGGCCCGTCGGGTCGCAGCCGCGCCGTCTGCTCGAGAGTGAACACCGTCGTGTCGCCATCGAGAATCGTCATCTCGAGCGGCGCACCGGGCAGCGAGGGGACGAAGAAGTACTCTTCGATCGCGGCGCCGTCACCTCCGGTCACCCGGTAGAGCCATCCGTCGTACGTCCCGAGGCCGGTCGACCGCGTGACCCACTCGCGGGTGGCGGTCGCGGCCGGAAAGCTGGCGTGGTCGCGGAGCTCGACCCAGGTCGTACCCCGGACCGCCGATTCCGAGACATTGTTGTCCTCGTCGAGGCTGGCGTATTCGATCTCGGCGCCCTCATCATCGGCCGAGATCACGGTCCATCGCTCGATCTTGACGGCCGCGGGCGTCGTCCTCCGGATCAGTAGGCGGAAACCCTCGACCCACTCATCGCGGATCTCGTCGGCGGTGAAGGGCCGCCTCAGGAGGGATGGGTCATCGGGTTCGAGGTCGACGGCCGACGCGGTGGTCGCTGCGACGTCGAGGTCGTCGCCCGGCTCACTATTGCCGGAGGAACCTTCACCGCCGCCACAACCGAGCGTCATCAGGGAAAGGACCACGATCAACTCTGCCATGTGGCGCATCATTGTTGCCTCCCGAACTGGTGAGGATTCTATCGTACCTGTTTGTGATGACGTTCCCGGAGCCGCGAAGCGGCGATAGACACTTAGCCTGTTCCCATCCGGAAACTCCGGATGGGGGCTGCGCGGTTCTCGATGCGGAAACGAGCGATTTTTGTGCAAGGTCAAGGAAGGTAAGGATTTGCGCGGAGGCGTACTCCTGTACG
>JAIVTZ010000547.1:0-3147 GCA_049188105.1 Deltaproteobacteria bacterium
AGGGGGGCAACTCAAAACTCATAACTCAAAACTCAAAACTCGGCATGCGAGCCCGAAAAAGGGAACCGCCCTCCGAGGAGGAGGGCGGATGGTCATTGAGAACTGAGAATTGAGAACTGAGAATTAATCCGTGGCGGTATTCACCTGCTCCGCTGGAATCGTGACCAGCTCATTCGATTCCTTGAAGCTGGAGAACTGCAGCCACTTCACGTCCTTCCAGTAGTCATGCACCGAGTCCGGCGCCCCGGGATCGGCGATCTCGACGTTCTTCGACTCGAGGAAGGTGCCGGTCGACCCGTAGTAGATCGCGAGGGCTTTGCGGTAGTTCACCCGCGCGCGGATCTCGCTGAACTGGGCCGTAGCCGCCGCATCCTGGATCTCCGACACCTGGAAGTTGGTCGACAGGCCATTGTCGAACTTGGTCTGCTCAGCCTCGAGGTTGCGCTCGGCGAGACGGCGCGAGGCGACCGCAGCGTCGATGGCCGCGGCGCCGTCCTCCAGCGAGCGAACTGCGAAGCGCACCTCGCGCGTGATCTGCTGTTTGAGGGCCTCGAGCTGCGCGCCGGTGCGGTCCCGCTCCCAGCGGGTACGGGCGAGCAGCTCCTTTGCCTGGTGGTTTCCGATCGGCACCGAGTAGGTCACACCCACGGTCCAAGCGGGGAAATCGAAGTTGAACACTTGTTGCGCGGCGTCTCCCAAACCGTCACGGATCGTGATCGGCTCACCGGTCACTGGGTCCTCGATCGTCGAGGTACCGCTGAGACCGCCGAACGCGTAGCTCCCGGTGAGATCGAGGCGGGGGAGGGCGCGGTTCTTCGCCACTCTGACGTTGTGTTGCAGCCGTTGCATCTCCAGTTCCTGTCGGAGGATTGCAGGCCGCTTCACGAGGGCCGTTCCAATGGACTCCTCGAGGTTGGGGAGGAACGGCTCGATGACATACGAGTCGGTGGTCTCGATCCGCACCTCCCACTCGTGGGGCTCATCGAACCCGAGCAGACCCTTGAGGTTGTCCTCGGCATTTGCCGCGGCATTGAGCGCGAAGATGAGCTCCTGATTGCGGGTCGCGACGGTGGCCTCCGACTGCACCGTATCGATCGGCGCCGATGTTCCGACCTCGACCCGTTGCCGGGTCTCTCCAAGGAGCCGCTCGGCGAGCGCGAGCGACTGCCGCGTGACACTGATCGCCTGTCTCGTGGCGATCAGCTCCCAGTAGGCCTGTTCGACATCGGCGAGAAGCTGGATCACCTGCACCTCGAAGCCGACCGCCGTCTGGTCGCGGATATTCTCCGCAATGATGATTCGCGAGCGGGTCGCGATGGTCCCGAAGCCGTTGAGCAGCGGTTGGGCGAGGGTCGCGCGGATCTGGGCATCCCAGCGCGGGTTGAGGAAGAAGAAGGTCGAGTTGGTCTTGCTGCGCCGGGAAAACCACTCGAGGCCGACCTCGGTGCCACTCGGCAGCAGCTGGTTGATGCCGAGCCCGAAACGCATGTTCTCGCTCTCGGAGACGTTGGCGCCTTCGAGAATGGTCGATGTCGGGACCTTGGTCGAGTCGTAGTTGAGGAAGGTGCTGAAGTTGGGATCGAAGATGCCTCCGGAGCCGCGCACGTCGGTGTTGGCAATTGCGAGATCGTAGCGTCCAACATGGAGGTTGAGGTTGCGGGCCAGGGCGAGCTGATAGGCGCCTGCGAGATCAAGTCTCAGCGTATCCCCCGGCGTCGCCGGGAGGTCTCCGACCTGGGTCGGAAGTGCGGAGACGTCGAGAGTTGCTGTGTTACCGAGCGCGGCGGGTAGCACCAACAGAGTTGCAGCGAGCAGCACGTTTATTCTCGTTTTCACCTTGGATCCTCCTTCGGTCTCCATACGCTCATGTTTTACGCACCGGAATCTGAAAGGTTCGCTTCATCCCATTACCTTGACGACTACCGACGGGGCTCCTTACAAATTCCGGATCTTGCTCTTCATCAAGTAGACCTGGAAGGCGAGGCTGGCCTTGGCGGCGAGGCGGCGCAAATCGGCCATCGGCAGCCCCGCGACTCCATCGTCCACGTTGTCACAGTAGAGGAAGCACACCGTCTTCGAGCGAACCCTCACCGGCAGAATGAAACACTCCTTTGGGGCGAGGCCACCGAGGCCGGCCACGATGTCCATGTTGTGCGGCATTTTCGGCAGCGGGCCGAGCCAAAACTCTGTCCCTTGGCTCAAACCGACAAAGACCGACGGTTCCCTCAGGGGAATCGAGATGGCTCGGACCATCTCGGGGTCCACACCCTCCCCCTCTCCACGCCAGCCCATCACGGTGTCGCCCCGCACCACCGCCATCATCCGTCTGCGGAAGAGCGGTGCGCAGAAACCGAGGACTGCGTCGGCGATATCCTCCCGCATCTCGGCGTTCTGGAGGGCAAGGGCGGTGGCGGCCATTCGCTCGTCCGGGCTGAGATCAGCGGCAGGCGGTTCCACCGCGTCGACGGATTTGGGTATGGCCGCCCCGGCCGCGACCTCCCCATCCCCCAGACGCATGGAGGGGAAGAGGTGGAGGTCCTCGTCGCTCATCTCCAGGGGTTCGTGATATTTTTCGTGCCGCTTGGGTCGGTCGCCCGGCCGCTTGCGCTCCCTACGAGGTGCATCGTCGTTTGACACCGGCGGCGGCCCGGTCCGCAATGTGGTGGCGCTCGCCGCACGATCCGACGTCTGGGGTTTCGCGTCGGTACGGCGGATCAGGGATTGGTTCTGGGTCGAAAGCGGCACGCCATAATGCTGGTTGAGGGCCTCGGAAAGCCGGACCTCGAGGGTAATATAGCTGGCAATCAAGCAACCCGTTATCAAACCCAGTTCGTCTTCCACCAGGAGATCGCCCGGATCGAGGGCGGCTACCGACAGGATATTGCCTTCAAGGCGGAAAGGCACGATCCGGAGGCGAGTGGCGATTCGTGGTGACACCATCCGTGCGACCGATGCTTCCACCAGGGAGAGTTTATTTCGAGATACGGTTCGTGTCTTGTGAAATCGTCCGAGGGCCTCGAGCAGTGTTGACTCATGGATCAGACCGAGATCGAGAAGGACGGTGTCGAGGCGAGCTTCGGTCACCTTGTAGATCTCCAACGCCCGCCGCAGGCCGTCCTCGCGCAGCAAACCTCCCTTGACCAGCCA
>JAIVTZ010000548.1:0-3147 GCA_049188105.1 Deltaproteobacteria bacterium
CATCCAGCATCCAGCATCCAGCATCCAGCATCCAGCATCCAGCATCGAGCATCGAGCATCGAGCATCCAGCGCTAAGCTTCAGCCCGCGCGCTGGTTGCGAGAGATTTCCCCCAAGAGGTTGCGGCCGAGAATGGCCGAGGCGGCGATTGTGCCCCCGAACAGGGCGCCGGCGATACCGGCGGTGCACACATCCTGACCGGTGAGGTAGAAGTTTTTCAGCCCGGTGCGCGGCTTCAGCGCGCGTTCGCGAAAACGGGCCGGCGTGTGCTCGAGGCCGTAGATTTCGCCCTCGGCGTAGTCCGCGAAGTGGCGGGTGGAGAGCGGCGTCGACAGCTCGTGGTAGGCGATTTTCCCCTTGACCTGCGGCACCTCGCGTTCGAGCACCTCGATCAGCCGTCGCGACAGATCCTCCTTGAGAGCCTCGTATTCCTCGCCCCGCTTCATCCAGTCGGTGTCTTCCCACCCCCTGAATCGGTCGTAGGGCGCGAAGCTGACCACCTCGATCGTCGCCCTGCCGGGATGACGACGGCCAAAGTCGGGGTCCTTGGCCGACGGGAAAGAGATGAACGCCAGCGGCAGCGGCGCCTCGGGATCGGCCAGGAAGCGGGCGAAGTCACCGTCCTGGTCGGTGCTGGGGTATACCCACAAATTCGAGCGGTCGAGACCGAGCTCCAAGTCGGTCTGCTCGAGTCCGGCGTAGAGGCAGACGTGGGCGGCCGACCGCGTGGCGTGCTCCAAGGTTGCGAGCAGGGCGGCGCGACCCGGTGCGTCCTCGGGCAGCAGACGGAGGGCGGTGTTGGGAACGCCGGCGTCCGAGATCACCAGCTCTGCGCGCAGCTCGCGGTCGTCGGCCATCCGCACGCCCACCGCCCGCCCGCCCTCGACGAGCACCGTCGATACCTCGGCGCCGATGACGATCTGTCCGCCCGCGGCCTCGATGAGCGGCGCCACCGCCTCGGCGATGCGCGCCGCTCCGCCGATCGGGTAGGCGCCGCCGCCGAGATAGTGGTTGAAGACCATGGCGTGGATGGCGAAGCTGGCTCTCGCCGGCGGTAGGCCGTAGTCTCCGAACTGGGCGGAGAGAATCGCCTTGAGCGTCGGATTGTCGGTGAGTTCGCCAAGGACCTCGCCGACGGTACGGTCGGCGTGGCGCAGGAACCGCCGCCGCATCCACGGACCCGCCAACAGAGCAACCGGCGCCGGCACGGCCTTTTCGGCAAAGAACCCTTGCGAGCCGCCGATTGCCTCCCGCACCCGGTCGAGGTATCCGTCGATGGCCTCTTTCTCATCCGGGAAGTACTCCACCATCCGTTCACGCCAGGCCTCGCGCCCGGCGACGTACTCCCAGCGTTCGCCGTCGATGACCACGGTGTCGTAGACGTCGCCCATGGGCGCCCACTCGAGGGTGCCGTCGGTGACCTCGTCAAAGAGACCGCGCAGCATCGAGCCGCGGCCGACCTGGCCGATGTAATGGAGACCGACATCCCACTCGTAACCCTTGCGGCTGAAGGTGTGGGTGAAACCGCCGGCGGTGGTGTGACGTTCGAGGACCAGGACCCGCCGGCCGTCGTGCTTGGCGAGCAGGGCGGCGACGCTGAGACCGCCGATGCCCGAGCCGATGACGATCGCGTCGAATTCTCCCTCCGGCCGCCAATTCCTGTAGAGCTCTCCCAGTCTCTCTGTCATTCGAGCTTCTCCTTCACACTCCGCACCTTGTCGTCCATGGTCTGCGCCCGGTCGATGCGGGTTCCAATGCGCAGGTTGGTGGCGACCCGCGGCGCGCCCATCTCGTGCAGTTTTTCGTGACAGCGCTTGAGGGCGGCCATGATCTCATCCCACTCGCCCTCGACGTTGGTGCCGTTGGCGTGGAGCTGCGGCTCGAGACCGGCCTCAGCGAGCACCTCCTCGCAGGCCGCGACGTAGCGCGACAGCGACAGCCCGACCCCGAGCGGGATGATGGCGATGTCGGCGATGGCTTTCATCCGGACCTCCTCGACCCACAGGATACGCCCACCGCCGGTTATTTCTTGCGCGCTTGCGCGAGAGAGCGCATCATGTCGAACAGAACACGGACATAGCGCCACGACCGGGGAGGATCCAATGAGCGATCGCACCATCCTCGACCTCTATCGCCACGAGCTCGACGATCCCCGCGAAGACCATTACGTCCACTATTTTCCGGGCGGGACCAGATCCTTCGGGACCATGGACTTCTTCCGCCGCACGGCGGCTCTGGCCGATGCCCTGGCCGATCTCGGGGTTGCGGCCGGCGACCGGGTGATAGTGGCCTGCGACACCCGCCCCGAGTGGCACATGGTCGATATCGCGATTCTCAGCCTTGGCGCGGTCAACGCGCCCATCTATGCGACCCTGACCCCGGAGCAGGTGGCCTACCAGGCGCGGGACTCCGGCGCAGCCGTTGCGGTGGCTGAGGACGCCGAGCAGATGGCCAAGTTCATAGCCGCGCGCCCGACCTGCCCGGAGCTCGAGCATCTGGTGCAGCTGGAGGGACCGCGGGAGGAGGGCGTCCTCGCTCTCGACGATCTCTGGGGCGAGACGACCGACGGCGCCGAGGAGCGCTTCTGGGAGCGCGCAGATCAGGTGAACGAGGAGGATCTTGCCACCATCGTCTACACCTCGGGCACCACCGGTGAGCCCAAGGGTGTGATGCTGAGTCACCGCAACATCGTCGTCAACGTGGTGGAGAGCTTGTCTCGGGTCGAGGTCGAGCGGGACCAGCTCGGGCTCGAGTTTCTGCCCCTGTGCCATATGATCGAGCGCCTCGCCGGGTACATGTACATGTCCCTGGGCGTGTCCCGGGCCTACTGCTCCGTCTACCACGTCGGCGAGCTGATGAAGGAGATTCGGCCGGTGGTCTTTGCCAGCGTTCCGCGGCTGCTGGAGAAGGTCCACGCCGCGATCGTCGCGCGGGCCGAGGCGGCGTCTCCGGTCAAGCGCGCCCTCTTTCACTGGGCGGTTGCCACCGGCTCCGAGGTTGCGCGGCAGAGGTTGGCTGGGGAGTCGGTGGGCGGCGGCCTCGCCCTCAAGTTCCGTCTGGCCGACCGTCTGGTGTTGTCCAAGATCCGAGCTGCCCTCGGGGGCCGATTGAAGGCCTCCTTCTGCGGCGGCGCCGCGGTGCCGCTGTA
>JAIVTZ010000549.1:0-3143 GCA_049188105.1 Deltaproteobacteria bacterium
ATCTTTGCGACCTTGCGCCCGATGAGCAGCGCCATCTCCAACGCCTGTTCGTAATTGAGACGCGGGTCGACGCGCGACTCGTAGGCACGATCGAGATCGACCTCGGACAGGCCGCGGGCGCCGCCGATGCACTCGGTCACGTTGTCGCCCGAAAGCTCGAAGTGGACGCCGCCCTGGTAGGAACCGAGGTCTGCGTGGATCTCGAAGCTCTGCTCGAGCTCGGAGAGGATGTTCTCGAAACGGCGGGTCTTGCGGCCGCCGGCGGTGGTCTCGGTGTTGCCGTGCATCGGATCGCAGCACCACAGCACCGTACGTTCGGCACGTTGGACCGCCTCGATCAGCGGCGGCAGACGATCGGCCACCTTCGCGTGCCCCATGCGGTGGATCAGTGTCAGCCGCCCGGGCTCCGATTCCGGGTCGAGGATTTCGAACAGCTCGAGCAACCACTCGGGGGTCATCGTCGGGCCGATCTTGACGCCGATCGGGTTGCGGATGCCGCGGAAGTAGTCCACGTGGGCCCCGTCCACCTCCGCCGTGCGGAGACCGACCCACGGAAAGTGGGTGCCGAGGTTGTACCAGCCCTCGCGCCGTGGCACCTGGCGCGTCACCGCCTGCTCGTAGGGCAACAGCAGCCCCTCGTGGCTGGTGTAGAAGTCGACCCGGCTGATCTCCCCGGGCTGGATCCCCGCCAGGGTTTCCATGAACTGGAGCGAGTCGGAGAGGCTCTCCACCACCCGCTGATACTCCTGCGCACGCGGCGAATGCGCGACAAAGTCGAGGTCCCAGTACTCCGGGTGGTGGAGGTCGGCAAAGCCGCCGTCCACCAACGAACGGATGAAGTTGAGGGTCATGGCCGCATGCTCGAATCCACGCAGCAACCGTTCGGGGTCGGGTGTTCGCTCCTCGGCGGTAAAGTCGGGCCCGTTGACGATTTCGCCGCGATAGCTCGGAAGCGTGACGCCGTCACGTTCCTCGGTGTCCGAGCTGCGCGGCTTCGCGTACTGCCCTGCAAATCGTCCGACCCTGATGATCCGCCGCTTGAGTCCGTGGGTCAGTACGAGGCTCATCTGCAGGAGGATCTTGAGCTTGTTCGTGATGATCGATGCCGAGCACTGGTCGAAGCGCTCGGCGCAGGCCCCGCCCTGGAGGAGGAAACGTCGTCCCGCCGCCGCTTCTGCGAGCTGAGTCTTGAGCCGTTCCACTTCCCACGAGGTGACCAACGGCGGCAGACTCGCAAGCTGTGCGACCGCCCCCGCCAGCGCTGTGTTGTCTGGGTAGGCCGGTTGCTGGCCGGCGGGCCTGCTCTGCCACGACGAGGGGGTCCACTCCGCCATAAGGCAGGCATTCTACACGAAAGTCCCGTAATTCGCTGCATTTACCCGCGTCCGAGTCCGAGTCCGTGCCCGACCAAGGACGGAGGAGATATCCCGTGGCGGCCGGCACGTAACGTTCAAATGTGAAACTGCAATAAACACTCGACGGTTGCGACGAGGTTCGGTGTTGGGTATTGACAATATTTTATTTGTAATATACAACTAAATTCGGAGATTGAATGAACGATCTGGACAATGATTCCCCAGAGCAGGCCCGGAGGTTGTTGGAGGGTATCCGCGCGCTGGTGCGCCGATTCTCGGTCGCCGAGCGCGCCGACATCAGCTGTTGCGGCATGACCGTCGCCCAGGCCGCCACCCTCGAGGCTCTGGAGGACAGCAGCCTGCGGCTCAGCGAGCTGGGCCAGCGGCTGGGCATCACCCCCAGCACCCTCACCCGCAACCTCGCCCGTCTCGAGGAGCGGGGCCTGGTGATCCGAGAAACCGACCCCGTCGACGGGCGCGCCCAGCGGGCGATCCTGAGCCCTGCCGGACGGGCAGCCGCGGACGGGGTCCGCCGCCAGGAAGAGGCGTTCGCCGGATCGGTCCTCAACCACCTCCCGACAGAGTCCGTAACAGACACCCTCACAGCGCTCGACCAGCTGCTGACCGCAATCCGCGCGGCCACCGAGAACTGCTGCCCGGGCGCGTACGACCACCTCATGACGGAAATCATTCCGTCACCAACCCATGGAGCAAAGCATGAGTGACAAACCCCTACAATCCAACCTCGATCCTTCCGACTCCGAGGCGGTGGTGCGGACCGTCCGCGAACGGTACGCCGGAATCGCCAATACCGGTTCGTCGTGCTGCGGGTCCAACGGCGGCACGGGCGGCGGCGTCGCCGAGGCCGTGGCCACCAATCTCGGCTATGCAAGCGTCGATCTCGACCTCCTGCCGGAGGGGGCCAACCTCGGCCTCGGTTGCGGCGCGCCGCTCCAGCACCTCAAACTCGAAGAGGGCGAGGCCTTCCTCGATCTCGGGTCCGGCGCCGGCATCGACGCCCTGATCGCAGCGCGACAGGTCGGCCCCACCGGCCGGGTCATCGGCGTCGACATGACCCCGGTGATGCTCGCCAAGGCCAGGGCCAACGCGGCCGGGCACGACAATATCGAGTTTCGCGAGGGTCGCCTCGAGGAGCTTCCGGTCGATGACGCCTCGGTCGATGCAGTCACCAGCAACTGCGTCATCAACCTGGTGCCCGACAAGGCCGTCGTGTTCCGCGAGATCGCCCGTGTTCTCAAACCCGGGGGACGCATGGTGATCTCGGACGTGATTCTCGACGGAGAATTGCCCGAGGCGGTTTCGCACGACGTTCTCGCCTACGTCGGCTGCGTGGCGGGCGCCGAGAAGCGGGAATCCTACTTCCAGAAGCTCGCCGATGCAGGGCTTACCGATCTCGAGATCATCAAGGACGTGGACTTCCTGGAAATGACCGACAAGGCAGCACCGGCTGAAGTGTTGGCAATCATGGAATCCGCGGGAATCTCCAGGGACGACGTCACGGGGATAGTTCGCTCGGTCACATATCGCGCTCGCAAGGCTTGAGGCTTGGGGCTTGGGGCTTGGGGCGTGAACTATCTCCCCGGCAGCACGACCACCCACCCACCCGTCGAAATCGGGCTGGGATGGCGGAGAGAAATCCGAAATTCGGAATTCGGAATTCGGAATTCGGAATTCAGAATTCGGCAAGCTGTTACCATCGCCGCCGAGATGCGAACTGGAATCAACCTTGTCGATATCGCTCAGGAGCTGGCCAAAGAGGTCAGTCAC
>JAIVTZ010000550.1:0-3139 GCA_049188105.1 Deltaproteobacteria bacterium
ACGGCCTAGAACGGGTGGGCGGGGATCCCGCTCCGATCGCAAGCGATCGTCGCGGTGTCCCGGCCCAGCGGCCTGCGCTCAGGGAGCGCGGGCCTCGCCACTCCCTCCTTCATTTCATGATTGGGAGGAACGCGCCTATCGTCCCAGTTGGGGTGAGGTGAGGCGGAACCGACGCGCCCCCGGCGCGTCGGCCAGTGGGAAGGCCGGCTGCGACGAACGCTTGCGTTCGGAGCAGACGGGCTTCTCACTGGTGGTCGGCGATCGTCAGATCGTCGACAGTTCCGCCGTCAATCTTCGGCAGGATGGACTCGGTTCGGCGAGAAACCCTTTGCGTCTTTGCGACTTTGCGCCATTGCGTTATTTGGGTGAACGGGCGACCTTCGTGTCTTCGTGTCTTCGTGTTTGCGATGTGCGCATGCGATGACTCTGCGCCTCTGCGGCGCCGCGCCTCTGCGTTTCTTCTCTCTGTGTTCCTTCTCTGTGTCTCTGTGCCTCTGTGGTTCAACCGGTGAGCAGGCTGGCACGGAGACGGAGACGGGCACGGGTGCACTCCCTCTCCCCCGCTCCCAATTGCGCTCGTGAGGACGGTCGGCTACGCTCGATGCATGAGTGAACGCATTGCCGTGGTCGAGGACGAGAAAAATATTCGCGACAACGTGGCTTTTGCGCTCAAACGCGAGGGTTACCGGGTCGACACCTTTGGCGACGGGGTTGCGGCCTGGGAAGCATTCCAACAGGAGCTTCCCGAGCTGGTGATCCTCGACATCATCATGCCGCGGATGGACGGCCTCGAGCTGTGCCGCAAATTGCGCACCCGTTCCGAGGACATCCCCATCATTTTTCTCACCTCCCGCGACGAGGAGTTCGACAGGGTGCTCGGGCTCGAGCTCGGCGCCGACGACTATCTGTGCAAGCCGTTCTCCATGCGTGAGCTGCTGGCCCGGGTCAAGGTACTGTTTCGTCGCATCGCGCTCGGTCGTGAGGCGGCGAATTCCTCCGAGGAGGAGCTGCTGCAGGTCGGCAACCTCGAGCTCGATCTCCGACGCTACACCGCACGCTGGGGTGGATCCACGGTGCCGCTGACGGTCACCGAGTTCATGATCCTGCACGCGCTCGCCCGTCGACCGGGGCATGTCAAAACGCGGGAGCAGCTGATGAACGAGGGATACCCTCACGATACCTTCGTCTCCGACCGCACCATCGACTCGCACATCAAGCGGGTCCGCAAAAAGTTCGTGGCCATCGACGAGGCTTTTGACGGCATCGAGACGGTGTACGGCCTCGGCTACCGTTACACCGAGGAGTCTGCGTGACCAGGCGACAATGAAGCTGCCGCACCCCTCCCGGATCTCGCTCCGCCTGCTCGCCTTCAACGTCCTCCTGGTCTTCCTGCCGATCGGCGGCGTGCTATTCCTCGACACCTACGAGAGCCACCTTCTCGGTGCCCAGGAGCGGACGATGGCTCAGGAGGGCCGGTTGCTCGCGGCCGCCATTGAAGCACGTGACCGCCTCGACGGCGACGACGCACGCAGAATTCTGGTCCAGCTCGATCAGCGTCAGCTGGCTCGGTTGCGGGTTGTGAACCTGGCTGGCGAGGTCATCGCAGATTCCGCGCTCCTCGGACCGCGGCGAGAAAACCCGGAGCCGGTCGCCACCGAAACCGCCCCGCCCACCACCGCCGAACCGAGCTTCCTCTACCGCATCGGCTCGCTCCCCTTCCGCCTGTTCCGCGGCCCGCCTCCGGAGACGGTCCGGGCCGCCGACACCGACGGCAGCGGCGACCTGCTGTCACGGCCGGAGATTCGAAGCGCGCTCGACGGGCGCTACGGCGCGGCGACCCGGATCAACCCGACCCCGCGCCGGTCGGTAACCCTCCACATCGCCATCCCGGTGCGGATCGAGGGCGTCGTCGAAGGCGCCGTTCTCGTCTCGCAGTCCACCGGCAGGATCCTCCTGGCTCTGGACGCGGTTCGCCTGGACGTTTTCAAGGTCTTCCTCCTCAGCCTCGGCGCGGCGGTGATTCTGAGCCTGGTCGCTGCGACAACCATCGCCCGCCCGCTGGCGAGGCTGCGCCGCCGAGCCGGTGCCATCCTCGATCGTCGGGGACGCCTTCGCGGCGGCTTCACGGCCAGCACCCGGCGAGACGAGATCGGCGACCTCGAACGCGCCCTGGCAGAGCTCACCCGCCAGCTCGAGCAACACCTCCGCGCCACCGAGGCCTTCGCCGCCGACGTTTCACACGAGTTCAAGAACCCGCTGGCTTCGATCCGCACGGCCACCGACATGGCCTTGGAAGACGTGCATCCGGGAGAACGCAGGCGGTTCCTGGAAATGATCCAGAAGGACGTGGCCCGCATGGAGCGCCTGCTCTCGGAGGCGCGAGAGATCTCCCGCATCGATGCCCGCCTCGACGACGAGGAGCGGACCGACATCCCCCTCGACCACCTACTGTCCGGCCTCGTCGAGAGCTTCCACCTGCGCAACGCCGACGCGGGGCTCCATTTCGATCTCGCGCTGGCGGATGCCGACGTCATCGTATTCGCTTCCGCTGACCGCCTCACCCAGGCCTTCGAAAACCTGATCGACAACGCGGTCAGCTTCTCGCCCGAGGGCGGGAGAATCACGATCGCTCTGAAGGCCGACGCCGAATCGAGCGAGACGACCATCGCCGACGAGGGGCCCGGCATCCCGGACGGGCACCGGGATCGCATATTCAGTCGTTTCTTCAGCTACCGACCGGACGACGACACCGGCTCGAACCACACCGGGCTCGGTCTCGCCCTGGCACGCTCCATCGTCGAGTCTCACGGCGGAACGATCACCGCCGAACCACGCAGCGGGGGTGGGACAAAGATGGTGGTGGTGCTGCCGCTGGCCGGAAGCTGATCCCCGCGAAACCTCCGGAAAAACCACAGAGGCACCAGGCCCCGAAGGAATAGTGGTTCTTGACGCAAAGGCGCCAAGTCGCAAAGGCACAAAGCCAACCAACCCAACTCGAAAGAGCCCACAGATCACACAGATGAACACAGATGGATTCGAGGCGCAGAGAGCACGCCACCAAGATTCGGCACCGGCGAGGTCCCGGCCGTTGGACGACGGCCGGGGACCGCTGGGCCGGGCCACCGTTCCGATCGCAAGC
>JAIVTZ010000551.1:0-3135 GCA_049188105.1 Deltaproteobacteria bacterium
GTCCGCCATGTCCACCTTCATCTTGTTGAAGCGCGCTGCGCGCAGGGCCGCTTCGTTGACCAGGTTGGCGATATCGGCGCCCGTGAAACCCGGCGTCGATCGAGCGAGGACTGCCAGGTCGACATCCGAGGCCAGGGGAATCTCCTTGGTGTGGACCACGAAGATGCCCTCCCGGCCCCTGACGTCGGGATGGTTGACAACGATGCGGCGGTCGAAACGGCCGGGTCGGAGTAGGGCCGGGTCGAGGACGTCTGGGCGGTTGGTTGCGGAGATGAGGATCACACCCGCGTTCGACTCGAATCCATCCATCTCGACCAGGAGCTGGTTGAGGGTCTGCTCGCGCTCGTCGTGACCGCCGCCGAGCCCGGCTCCGCGGTGACGGCCGACGGCGTCGATCTCGTCGATGAAGATGATGCAGGGTGCGTTCTTCTTGCCTTGCTCGAAGAGATCCCTGACCCGTGATGCCCCCACACCGACGAACATCTCCACGAAATCAGAACCCGAAATCGAATAGAACGGTACCTCCGCCTCGCCCGCGATCGCCTTGGCGAGCAGGGTCTTGCCGGTGCCCGGCGCACCCATCAGGAGGACGCCCTTCGGGATCTTGCCTCCGAGGCGCTGGAACTTCTTGGGGTCCTTGAGGAACTCAATGATTTCCTCGAGCTCCTCCTTGGCTTCGTTGACCCCGGCCACGTCGGCGAAGGTCACCTTCTGTTCATCGGGGTTGAGGAGCCTCGCCTTGGACTTGCCGAACGACATTGCCTTGGTGCCGCCGGCCTGCATTTGCCGGAAGAACACGAACCACAGGCCGACGAGGATCAGCAGGGGCGCCCACGACAACAGGGCCGTGAGCATTCGTCCGTCGGAGGGTTTTTCGACCTTGATCTCGACCTTGTGCTTCCGCAGGGTTTGGATCAGATCGTCATAGCCGGGGTTGTAGGTATGGAGGTCGTAGCGCGGGCTGGCGGCCGTGCCGTCGCCGGCCGCCGACGAGGCGATGAAGATCTCGTCGCCCTTGATCAGCACCATTTCGATCTGGCCGTCATCCGCCCGGTCAAGAAACTCGGAAAAGGCGATCTCCCGGCTTGTCGCACCATAACCTCGAAGAACCTGCAGAATCAGCAGCACTCCTACCAGGATCACGATCCACATCAGAACGGTTCGTACGGTCTGGTTCACTCTTGCTTATCCTCCGGCGTCTGCCTTCAAGACAGCGCCCTTGAGAGAACGTATCCTCCCACCCGGATTGTTCCCGGTTCTGCCGGTCTCAGTCTTTCTCGACAATGCACAGATCCGGACGATTCGTGTGCTCGCCGTGTCCCGGGCCGAGTCCGTAGCCGACGAGGAATCCGTCCGGGACATCGTCGAAAACCGAGTACCGCGCGTTCAGGTTGACGCTGCGCAGCTGCGGTTTGTCGATCATAGCCACCACCTCGATGGAGGCGGGGTTCTGCTGGCTGAGGTGGGTGATGAGATAGTTTTCTGTTACTCCGGAGTGGAAAACATCCTTCAGAATCAGTACGTTGCGGTCAGCGACGTTGACCTGGGTGGCAAAGGTCAGGTTCACGGTTTCACCGTGATCGCCGGGAGACGAGGTGACGTTGACAAACTCGTAATCCACCGGGCGAGGCATCAGTCGCGCGAGGTCGGCGAGGAAAAACGCGGCGCCCTTGAGCATTCCGACGAGTACCAACTCGCGATCACCGTAATCTTCAGCAATTGCTGACGCGACCTCCCGCAAGCGTTTGCTGATGTCGTCGGCGCTGTACACCACTCGCAGCTTGCTCATGAGCGTGTCACCTCCACGACAGGGCCATCCCGGTCCGATGCTTCCGGGTCCTGCCACACCCCTGGAATCCAATAAATTCTATCATCTTCGCAGAATACCGGCCATGCCCGGCGGAGATGCCGCGGCATGGCGCGGGCGAGGATTCTGCTCACCCGTACGCGAGCGTCATCGATCTCGATTCGGTCACCGTTGCGTGCAGTCCTGATCTTCAGACGGACCCCGGTCGGCGGATGGTAGGACCAGCGAAGACCGTCCGGCGGGGTTTCGTTCGGGCCGAAGCGGACGCGCCAACCAGGCAGCGGGAGCTCGATCGTCTCGCCGGCAGTGAGATCGAAGGCGAAGGGTTGCGGCGGCTGTGGCGGTTCCAGCCAGAGCCGGCGACGGGCGAGCCGGATCCGCCATCGCCGGCCGAGGGTCACGGCGCGGGGTTGACCGGTGGCAATGAGTTCCTCGAAGAGCTCGGTCTGGCGTCTGGTCACCCGGTCAAGACCGATCCGACTCGCCTGGGCGTGCAGCCAACGGGTACGGAGAGGGGCCGGGAGATTACGGATCGCGGTCACGGCCACGCCGCCGTCAGGCTCCCAGGGATCGATCCACGATGCCCGTGCCGCCAGCTCCTCGGCGAGAAAGGCCTCGTCCGAAGCGAGGGTTGCCGCCAGGTGCACGAGATGCCGGCGCAACGACGGGCTCCAGGCCTCGAGGCCCGGCAGGACCTCGTGGCGGACTCGGTTACGCAGGAACTGGAGATCTGAATTAGAGCTGTCTTCTCGCCAGATGGCATCGAGCCGGCCGAGGTGCTCGAGGATATCGTGGCGGGTCCACCGCAGCAGGGGTCTGATCAACCCGTCCGGGGACGTCGTGGCGATACCCGAGAGGGCGCGGGGCCCGCCGCCACGCATCAGCTGCACCAGCACGCCCTCGGCGACATCATCGAGGTGATGGCCGGTGGCCACGGCGGTCGCGTTCCGCTCCTCCCTGAGTTCGAAAAGGGCCCGGTATCGAAGCTCGCGCCACGTGCCTTCACGGCCCGCCGGCATCGCCTGGCCAACAGAGATTCGGCGCAGGTGGAAGGGGATGTTCAGCCTGAGACAGAGCTCGGCGCAGAAGGCCGCGTCGCCGTCGGCCTCCGCACCTCGGGTACCGTGATGGACGTGCAAGGCCTCCAGCTCCAATTCGAGGTCGGGATGGCCGAGCAGGTGGAGCAGCGCCACTGAGTCGGGACCGCCGGAAAGGGCCACGAGCACCCGTTGGCCGACCACCTCAGGGAAGGTGGCCAGAAAGTGAACAGGAAACTCGGCCAAGTCCATGTGCCAACCTATAGCTTTTAGCTTTTAGCTGTTAGCGAT
>JAIVTZ010000552.1:0-3133 GCA_049188105.1 Deltaproteobacteria bacterium
CACCCGGGATCGGTGCATGTGAACCGTCGAACCGCGAACCGATTCGAGACCGTCAAGGGTGGAGTCCCTTGCGCAAACCAGGACATCCTCCGCCCAGTCGACGGCAGTCGTCGGACGCAGATCCTGATTGAGAAGCGAGGCCGGAGAAAACCGCGAGACCCCGATGTCCGCGACTCCGGCCCGAAGATATTCCAGGACCTGGTCGTGACGAGCACATTCGACCCAGCGCAATCGCACTCCAAGACGCGATGCAAGCTGGGTCAGCAAGCTGGTTTCGTCGAGCTCGCCAGCCCCATCGCGCGAAGCGTCAGAGAAGCCGGGCCGAACCGCTACCCGAAGCTCGCCGGCATCACGGATCTCATTCACGTCGCCGGTGCGGCGAGGCGGTCCCACGCACGCCGACACCGCAAGGGCGGCCAAAGCCGCCGCCGTTCGGATCCAAATCCTGTTCCTCACATCTTCACTCTACTAAGGCGTGGCACAACCAAGCCATAGTTTTTAGTTTTTAGTTTTGAGTTTTGAGTTACGGGCACCCTTTCCGGCTTCGCCCTTTGGGCTGCGCCGTGACCAAGGCGGGCGTCATCACTCACACCGCCAGCGAGTGGCCGATAGCCAACCCCCTCAGATTCTCCCTTTCTTGGCCTTCGCCCGTTGTTCGCTCTCCGTCGGATATTCCCACCCTACCTCCCTCCTGATTTGGGGAACTCAAAACTCATAACTCAAAACTCATAACTTGCGACGTAGACAAGCTGCGGCATCTTGCGTATCATGCTGCCGCGGTCAGACGACCGATTCTCAAATTCTGGAGGCATCCCGTGGTCGAATTCAAAGAAGTGAAGATTCCCGAGGGCGACCTCATTACGTCAGTTGACGGCAAGCTCATCATCGGCGACCGGCCGATCATCGGCACGCTCCGCGGAGACGGCATCGGACTCGACATCAGCCCGGTGATGGAGAAGGTGGTGAATGCCGCAGTTGAAAAGAGCTACGGGGGCAGCCGCTCGATCGCCTGGTGCCCGCTGTACGCCGGTCTCGAAGGACTCCAACACTACGGGAGTGAGTTCCCCGAGGAGACCGTGGACGCCATCCGCCACCTCAAGATCGCCATCAAAGGCCCCTTCACGACCCCGATCGGCGAGGAGACCCACGTCTGCCTCAACTGCGCCCATCAGCAGAACCACGGCGGCACCTGCGACAACTGCGGCCATGACGACAGCGTGTGCCCACGCTTCCGGTCGATCAATGTGCGTTTCCGCCAGTACCTCGACCTCTTTGCCTGCGTTCGCCCGATTCGCTACTTCGAGGGAGTGCCCGCGCCCAACAAATATGCCGACAAGGTCGACTTCATCATCTTTCGCGAGAACACCGAGGACGTGTACGCGGGTTACGATTTCGAGCAGGGCAGCGAAACGGCGCTCGCCATCATCGAGCTCATCAAGGAACGAACCGGCCGTCAGATCCGCCTGGATTCCGGCATCGGGATCAAACCGATCTCGACCTTCGGCACCGAGCGCCTGGTGAGAAAGGCCCTGCAGTGGGCGGTCGACCACAACCTGCCCTCGGTCACCCTGGTCCACAAGGGCAACATCATGAAGTTCACGGAAGGCTCATTCGCCAAGTGGGGCTACGAGCTGGCCGAGCGCGAGTTCGGCGACAAGACGATCAGCGAAAAGCGTCTGTGGGACGAGTACGACGGCAAGATGCCCGAGGGCAAGATCCTGGTCAAGGACCGTATCGCCGACTCGATCTTCCAGCAGATCCAGACCCGCCCCGACGAGTACAGCGTGCTCGCACTGCCGAACCTCAACGGCGACTACATGTCGGATGCTGCCATCGCCCTCGTCGGTGGTCTCGGTCTCGGTCCCGGCGCCAATATGTCGGACGACATCGGCCTCTTCGAGGCGACGCACGGTACCGCCCCCAAGTACACGGGCATGGACAAGGTCAACCCCGGCTCGCTGATCCTGTCGGCGGTGATGATGCTCGACTACATGGGCTGGAGCGAGGCCGCGAAACTCATCATCAAGGGCATGGAGCAGTCCATTCGGGATGCTGAGGTCACCTATGATCTCGCCCGCTTGATGAACCGAGAGGGCCGCGAGGGCGTCAACGAGCTGTCCTGCTCCGGTTTCGGGCAGGCCATCATCGACCGGATGTAGGCTGTACTCAGTCCGGACCCGGTACTATTGGCCGTGACGATGGACATCGATACCGACAACAACAGACCGGATCTTCGGCCGTTGATCGCGCGCCTGCGCGAGATCAAGAAGAAGTGCGCATCGATGGGCTCGCGCAACGAGGAGTTCCCGCTGATGCAGGAGCGCTTGAGCTCGATCATCAAGCGCCTGGAGGCGGGAGAGGAGCCCTCCGGCGAGCCCCTCGCCTATCGAGCGATCGCGCGCGAACTCTTTCCCGTCGCCCACCTCTTCGAGAGCGTGGGTTTCATGTCGGTCGGCAAGGAGATCGCCCACGTCGAAAAGACTCTCCAGGAACTCGCGCCCGAGGCGCCGGTTCCCGACGCCCCCGCCGCCGGCGGAGCGACGCAGCACACTATTTCCCAACCGCCTGCCGCCGCCGACCGCGCCGGCGTGTCCCAGGAGACGGATGGCGAGGGGTCGGATCACCACGTTCCCTGGCCCATCATCGGCGGTCTGGTGGTGCTCCTCGTGGCGACGATGATCGCCGCGATGATGATCCTCGAGGTCGGTCCGTTTCGCGTCGAGCCCACGGTTCGGGCAACGCCGCCGAGGAAGCCGGTAGAGACCGTACCCACACCGGCACCCGCGCCGACCGCCGTCCCCGAACCCCCCGAGGAACGCCGGGGCCGTCAAACACTCTGGCGGACGAGGTCGCCGCGGCGCGGCTCGCGCTCTATTACGGCGACCACGTGGGGGCCATCGACCACCTTTCGGCAGCAGCGTTGATCGACCGCGATAATACCGGCGTCCTCGAGATTGCCGACGAGCTAGTCGGTGTTTTGGTGAATGACGCCAATGCCGCCGGCTTGCGCCATGGCGATGGCCAGCCGCGCCTCGGTCACCGTGTCCCTGGCCGAGGAGAGCACGGGGATATTCAACGAGATCGTGCGGGTCACGCGCGAGGCCACCTTGACCTCGTTCGGCAGCACCTCCGA
>JAIVTZ010000553.1:0-3131 GCA_049188105.1 Deltaproteobacteria bacterium
GCGACGTCGTGCAGGTCGCGCTCCGCTCGACCGGCCGTCACCACGTCAGTCATGCCTCTCGGTCCAGTGCTTGTCTTGGTCAGACCAACGTCCGGGCAGGCTGGGCATCAGGGGTGCACCAACGAGCCGTAGCCGAGGTCGAGGCGTATCGGCCCGAGCGGGGTCTTCACGCGTATGCCCGCGCCGCGGCCCTCGACGGGCATACCGTGGTCGATAAGCTCTCCTTCTGCAAGAAGATGCTCCACAGGCAGGCGGGCGACACGGTGGTGTTGCGGGTGCAGCGCGGGATCTTCGGGCCTTCGACCATCGGTCTGCTGGCCGCCAACCGGAGGGCCGAGGGGGAGAACATCGGTTCGGTCGGCATCGACGCGACCCTCTTCTTCACCGATACGCTCGGCATGACCTGCCAGCTCCTTCGCTC
This sequence comes from Deltaproteobacteria bacterium, assembly GCA_049188105.1. Lineage (GTDB taxonomy): Bacteria > Acidobacteriota > Thermoanaerobaculia > Thermoanaerobaculales > Sulfomarinibacteraceae > Sulfomarinibacter. The sequence continues at coordinate 422 of JAIVTZ010000553.1, forward strand.
GCACGGGCCGACCAACGACGGCACCTTAGGTTGGTTTCTGCGTCCGGCCTTCGATTCGGCCAACTCGCATTTTCATATTCGTTACACCTCGCTCGACGCCGGACTCGGCGAGAATGTTAACGTCACCGGGTTCCTGAAGGACGACGACCGGCGGGAGTGGGACACGAACATCGAGCAGACATTCTGGTTCGACAAGGGCGTCCTCGAGAAGATCAAGGGCGATCTCAACTACAACCGCTACACCAGCCAGGAGGGGGTCCTGCGGAGCGAGGAGACCGAGGCCGAGGTGGACATCGTCTTTTCCAGCCGCTGGGAGATCGAGCTGGCGTATGTCGACGAGTTTCGGCTCGAGGAGATGGAGTTTGACAACTCGATCGCGAGTGTCAAGGTCGGATACGACAACCGGGCGGGACGGTCGATCTTCGTCGGCGTGGGCACGGGCACGAACTTCGGCAGCGATCTGAAGCTCGCAACCCTCGAGCTTCAGTACCGGTTGTCGAAAGCGTGGGAACTCTCCTACGAATTGACCTGGCTCGAGCTCGATCCGGACCCGGAGATGGAAAGCACCTGGATCCACGTCCTCCGCTCCAGCTATTACTTCACCAACGATCTCTTCATCTCGCTCTTCGTCCAGACCAACTCCGTGATCAGCAAGGAAAACGTCCAGCTACTGGGGGTGTGGCGATTCAAACCGCCGTTCGGCTCGCTGCAGATCGCCTATCAGCGAGGCACCTCCGAAATCGGCGCCCCCTCCGAGCAGGGGGATACTCTATTCACCAAGCTTTCATGGGTTTTTTGAGAAAAGGAGCAGTTATGAAATCTCGCACCACCGCCCGTTGGACCGGCGCCGTTTTTTTCCTCGGTGTCCTCATCGCCGTGTCAGCGGCGACAGCCGCCACGCCGAGCCATACGGGGTATCCGCGCCTGATGCAGGGGCCCATGGTCGGCGCTGTCGAACCGACCGAGGTCAGGATCTGGGTCCGCACCAGCGGCGAGTTTCCGGTCTCGATTCAGTACGACACGACTCCAGAGTTCGGCTCGTACCGAGAGACCGAACCGGTGACGGCGCTCAAAGCCAATGACTACACCGAGGTCATCACCATCACCGGCCTCGAACCGGCGACCGAGTACTTCTACCGGATCACGACCGACGGGATCCCCGATCGCTATCTCAAGAAGCTCAAACCGCTGCGTTTCAAGACGGCGCCGAAGGCCGGGGCCGGTGCCGACCTCCGGATCGCCTTCGGATCCGGCAGCAAATGGCAGGACGATCGAGTCCAGCCGATTTGGTCGTGGGTGGAGCACTACGACCCCGACATCATGTTCTGGATCGGCGACAATATCTACGGCGATGCCCTCGACCCCGACATCCTGCGCGAGGAGTACCGGCGGCAGCGCGAAATCACCGCCCTGCAGCCGATTCTCCACAACACTTCGCACCTGGCCCTCTGGGATGATCACGACTATGGGCTCAACAACCACGACCGGACCAACCCGGTGAAAGAGGGGGCTTACGAGGTCTTTCGCGAGTACTGGGCCAACCCCTCCTTCGGGCTGCCCGACCTCAAGGGTATCTTTTTCAAGTACACGTGGGGCAAGGTCGACTTCTTCTTCCTCGACGGACGCTGGTACCGCGACCCGGACGAGGACCCCAACACTCCCGACAAGACAATGCTCGGGGCGGCGCAGTTCGAGTGGCTCTCAAAAGAGCTCGATTCGAGCTCAGCGGTCTTCAAGGTTCTGGTGTCGGGTGGCGGTTGGAGCAAGGAGAAGGGGGAGTTTGGAGATTCCTGGGCCGGCTTCCTACACGAACGCAACCGTCTCTTCGACTTCATACGCGACCGGGAGATCACCGGTGTCGTCATGATGTCTGGTGACACCCACATCGGCGAGCTCAACGTCATTCCGTGGTCCGAGAACGGCGGCTACGATTACTACGACATGGTCAGCTCGCCGCTGGCGCAGGTCACCCCCGACAGCTGGCTCGAGCGGAGACCCGAACGGCGGATCTGGCCGGTCTACTTCCAGGGCAGCAACTTCGGTCTGGTCGAGTTCTTCATGGACGACGACCCGCGGTTGGTCTTCCAGTTGATCGACATCCACGGACGGCGGGTGTGGGAGCCTTTCGAGCTCCACGCGTCAGAGCTGGTCAATGGTGTCACCTCGTGGCCTTCAAAGGTGAACGACCTCCCGAGACAGCGGCAGGAGCATCACGACGCCGGCGAAGGCTATTATGAGATCCCGGTGGAGGATTGAGGTTCACCGCGAAGCGGCTGTGGATGGAGGGTACATGATGACGTTCGAAGAGCTGGATCGAGTGAAGCTCAGGTGGATTGCGGCGGTGGTGTGTGGTCTGTTGTTCGCGGGGGCCTCGCCCGTGGCGGCCGCGGATACAGGCTCCCGTGACGAGTTGGTGTTCATCGTCGCCGCGGACATGCGGAACTTCGCAGTTGACGGCGAGAGGTCGAAGAACTTCTCCGGCGCGTGTGAGGCGATCAAGGAGGTCGGCGCAGGGGCGTTCATGATCAGCCCCGGCGACCTCGATGTGCACCCGCCGTCGGCGGGTCGGGACATGATTGACGAAGTTCTCGGCGAGGACTACCCGTGGTACCCGGTGCTCGGCAACCACGATCCCGAGTCGCCATCGACCATGAGGTACCTTCGCAACTACAACCAGACCGTACCCAACGTGGTCAACCGCGGCCCTGAA
>JAIVTZ010000554.1:0-3118 GCA_049188105.1 Deltaproteobacteria bacterium
CCTTCTCGTGTCCGAAGAGATCGCTCTCGACCAGCGTCGAGGGCAACGCGGCGCAGTTGACCTTGACCATCGGCCGTTGCCGCGGGCTCAGCTCGTGGATCCGCTGCGCGATCAGCTCCTTGCCGGTGCCGGTCTCACCCTCGACCAGAACCGTTGTCCCGGCCGGCGCGACCTGCTCGACCATCTTGAGGACCTCCATGATGGCCGGGCTCTCGCCGACGATGCGGCCGTTCCCCCGCTGGAGCCGGTGCTCCCGCTGGAGGTAAGCATTCTCGAGCTCGAGCTGTTGGCGCAGATTCTGCACCTCTTCGTACGACCGACGCAGCTCGTCCTCCGACCGCCTGCGCTCGGTCACGTCAACCGACGCGCCGAGCAGGCGCGCCGGACTCGTGGCCGATGCCGGCTGCATCCGCCCGCGCGAGTGAACCCATTTCTCGCTGCCGTCTGGGAGCGCGATCCGGTACTCGATATCGACCTCGCGCCCTTCCTCCACCGCCCGCCGTACCGCCTCGGTCACCTGCTCACGGCACGAGAGGTGGACCGACTCCAGGAACCTCTCCAATGTGATGTCGGTGTCCGGCGCATAACCGAAAATCTCTCGCGCCTCCTCGGTAGCCCAGAACCTTTCGCCCTCGACATCGAGCATCCACATGCCGACCTCGGCGGCCTCGGCGGCCACCGTCTCGGCGATCTCGCCAACGACGCCGGCCTCCTCCGCAACATCATTCTCTTCCTCACCCACGAACCGCTCGTCCGCAAGGTTCAGCCCCTCGAGAATGTTGTCCGCGATGCGTGAGGTGAAGAGCCGAATCGCGCGAATCGCGTCATCGTTGCCGGGGATCGGGAAATCGACCTCTTCGGGATCGCTGTTGGTGTCCACAACGGCCACAACCGGAATCCCCAGACGGTTGGCTTCCTTGATGGCGATGTGCTCGTGCACCGTGTCGATGACGAAGAGCGCGTCGGGGAGGCCCTCCATATCCTTGATGCCGCCAAAAGCACGGTCCATCTTGCGGCGCTGCCGCTCGAGCCGGATGCGTTCCTTCTTGGTCAGGTGAGATTCCTCGTTGCCGAGGGTCGTCTCGATGTCCTTGAAGCGCTGAATCGATTTGCGGATGGTACCGAAGTTGGTCATGGTTCCGCCCAACCACCGGTGATTCATGTAAAACATCCCGCAGCGCTCGGCTTCCTCGCGGATGGCGTCCTGAGCTTGACGCTTGGTACCCACGAAGAGCACGTTGCGCCCGTTGGCCGCGAGATCGCGAATGAACTCGGCGGCGTCGCCGAAATAGTGCAGCGTCTTCTGCAGGTCGACGATGTGAATACCGTTCCGCTTGCCGAAAATGAAAGGCTTCATCTTCGGGTTCCAACGCCGTGTCTGGTGCCCGAAGTGTACTCCGGCTTCGAGCAGCTCCTTCATCTGGATATTCGCCACAAAACTCTCCCTTATCTCTTGGAGAACTGGAAGCGTTTGCGGGCTTTGGGCTGCCCGGGTTTCTTCCGCTCCACCTTGCGCGCATCGCGTGTCAGGAAGCCGACGGATTTCAATTTCGGTCGCAGCTCGGCGTTGAACTCGAGCAGGGCACGAGAAATGCCGTGGCGGATCGCACCCGCCTGACCGCTGGGACCGCCGCCGACAACGTTGACCAGAATGTCGAACTTGTCGGCGGTCTCGGTCACCAGCAGCGGCTGCCGGATCACCATCTTGAGCACCTGGTTCGGGAAGAACTCGTCGAAGTCGCGGCGATTGACCACGATCTTGCCGCTTCCCGGCCGCAGGTAGACTCGGGCCACCGCAGTCTTGCGGCGCCCGGTACCGTAATACTGAATTTCTGCCACGAACTCCCCCTCTCAGATCACAGGGTATGGGTCTTCGGCTGCTGTGCCTGGTGCGGGTGCTCGGGTCCCGGGTACACCTTGAGCTTTTTCAGCAGCTTTCGGCCGAGGCGGTTCTTGGGCAGCATGCCCCACACCGCAGCCTGAATTACTCGCTCTGGATATTTGTTGATCCGCTCACGCGCGGTCTCCGACTTCAGGTTCCCGGGCCGGCCCGAATGCCGATAATAGATCTTGTCATCCATCTTGGCGCCCGTCAGTCGCACCTTCTCGGCGTTGATCACTACGACGAAGTCACCCGTGTCGAGGTGTGGCGTGAACTCCGGCTTGTGCTTGCCGCGCAGAAAACGCGCGACCTCGGTCGCAAAGCGGCCGAGCACCTGGTCGGACGCATCCATCACCACCCACTCGCGCGTTATCTCATCCTCTTTCGGCATGTAGCTTCGCATCATGTGTTTCCTCACGTGGTTCACAGCCCCCGGCAGGCGCAGGGGAACAAGACTCTACCCAAGCGAATCCCAGCTGTCAAGGCGTTTTCCGGGCCGATTCGCTAGGTCTCCGCCGGCAGGCGGCGCTGGCCTCTCTCCGGGAGGTCGTCGAGCCGGCCGGGACCGAACCACACGGCCAGCCGTCGTGCCGTTCCCTGCACCGTCAGGATCCGAAGATGGAGCTCTTCCGGAAGCCACTTGCGGAGATCGACTACGACGATTCCCTGTCCGGAAAAGACCTTCAACAAAGGGCTCTCGAGCGAACGCAAACCGAGCTCGACCGCTGCTCTCGGCACCGGTACGCCGCCCAACGCACGCAGCCGGCGCATCCGAAAACCGAGGTGCCGGTGACGCAATCGAATCTCGGCCAGCTCCAGACCGACACGGGCGGGAATGCCTTTCCAGGTCACCGTCGCCTCGACCGCCAGCGCGTCGCCCTCTCCTCGGAGGGACAGATCACCGATCGTGTCGCTGCTCGACAACCAATCGTTGAGATGCCTTTCAACACGGACGAGATCCAGCGTCAGGTGGAGCCCATCCCAACCAACCAACGGAAGCGGCAGCGGCGAGTCGATCACGCGACGAAGTATACGCCAGCTGAGGAGCTGAATTCGGAATTCGGAATTCGGAATTCGGAATGCCGGCCACCCCATTCAGTTTTGAGTTCTTAGTTTTTAGTTTTGAGTTCCCAGCTCAGCCCTCCCCCGGCTTGAATCCTCCTCTCGGAGCCCCAAGTCGGCGCGCCGCTGTTGTGGGGGGCCTCGTCGCGAGGGCCGCGAGGGCGCGTTCACCGG
>JAIVTZ010000555.1:0-3109 GCA_049188105.1 Deltaproteobacteria bacterium
TTTTCGCGAATGGGGCGACGCAGGCGTAGTCGCACTACGTTGAGGAGCACAATTTGCGAAAAGCACGACAGATGGCTGCCATTCACCGCCCGCAGTAGACACCCGGTGAAAAGACCGGGCTATCCGAGGAGGCGAAGCTGAAACCCGAAGAGATCGTACGGCGTGATCTGACCACACTGATCCGGCCGCTCGAGGTTTTCCGAGGATATCGACGGTCTCAGGTGCGTGGCGACGTGATCGCGGGTTTGACGGTCGCGGTGGTCGCCATTCCCCAGTGCATCGCCTACGCCTCGATCGCCGGGTTGCCGCCCTCCTATGGGCTCTACTCGGCGGTTGTCGCATCGATCGCAGGCGCGCTGTGGGGTTCGTCGCGCTATCTCTCGACCGGGCCCACCAACGCGATTTCGATTCTCGTCCTCTCGATTCTGACCCCGCTCGCCGCGATCGGCGCTCCCGAGTATCTGATCGCCGCAAGCACGATGGCGGTGATGGTCGGAGTCTTTTGTATCGTCTTCAGCTTTGCCGGCCTCGGGATGCTCGTCAACTTCGCGTCACGGGCCGTCCTTCTCGGCTTCACGGCCGGCGCCGGCGTGCTGATCGCCGCCGGCCAGCTCAAGAATCTCTTGCGCCTCGATGTTCCACGCAGTCCCCACCTGCTGAGTACGCTTTCCAAGGTCGTCGGCGCCATCGACGAAACCCACGTCCCCAGCCTCGCCCTCGGGGTCGGAACGATTGTCGTGATTCTCCTGCTGGGAAGGTTTTACAAGCGATTGCCGGGCGGCCTTTTCGCCTTGATCGGTGCCGGCGTGGTGGTTTGGGTCTTCGGGGTCGACCGCCTGGGTGTTGCGGTTGTGGGGGAAATACAGCGGACCGTACCGCAGGTGACGGGATTTCCGCTCGGCTGGATGATCGAGCTAGACCTCGTCGGGGCTCTCGTGACCGGCTCGCTGGCGGTTGCTGCGCTGGGGCTGGTCGAGGCGGTGTCGATCGCACGCGAGATCTCACGCCAAAGTGGTGAGCGGCTCGACGTCAACCAGGAGCTCGTAGGTCAGGGAATCGCGAATATCGCGGCCGGGCTCTTCAGCGGCTACGCGTGCTCCGGGTCGTTCACCAGATCGGCGGTGAACTACCAATCGGGTGCGCGGAGCCAGATGTCGAGCGTCTTCGGCGGGCTCTTCGTGCTCGCCGGGGTGCTCGCCTTCGGGCCGCAGGCTGCGTATCTGCCGAAAGCGGCCCTCGCCGGGTTGATCATGGTCATCGCCTACCGGATGGTCGATTGGCACGGCGTTCGCCGGGTGATCCGGACATCGCGGCCCGAAACCGGGATCATGGTCGCGACATTTGCCGCGACGCTGGTTCTTCCGTTGGAGTTCGCCGTCCTCGCCGGGGTCATCCTGTCGCTCGCGATCTACATCTACCAGTCAAGCCTACCGACGGTTCATACCGTCGTGCCGAGCGAGAACTTCCGCCACTTTGTCGAAAAAGATAAAGCCCCGGCCTGTCCGCAACTCGGGGTGATCAATATTCGCGGCGCCCTCTTCTTCGGGGCCGCCAGCCACGTCGAGGACGAGCTGCTCCGCAACTACGAGGCAAACCCCGGCCAGAACCAGCTGCTCCTGCGCATGCACGGCGTCTTTCAGTGCGACCTCTCCGGCATCGATGTCCTCGAGGGCATTCTCCGGCTGTACCGGGATGCGGGTGGTGATGTCTACCTCGTACAGGTACGGCCCGATGTGCGTGAGCTCATGCGGGTTTCCGGTTTCGAGGAGCTCATCGGCGAGGAAAACTTCCTCAAACAGGAGGAAGCGATCGAATGGCTCTTCGAGAACGCCATCGATCCCGCCGTGTGCATCTACGAGTGCGAGCACCGGGTCTTTGCCGAGTGCCAACCACTCGAAAAGCACCTCTACGACATCCGCCTGCCGGCCTTTCCGGCCAGGTTCCGGTACCCGGAACGGCAGCTCAACGTTCCCGATTTCGAGGATGGCCTGCGTCGGCACGGTGACAGCGCGCTCCTCGTCGATGTTCGGGAGCTCGAGGAGTACGAACGAGGCCACCTGGCCGGAGCCGAGCTCTATCCCCTACGCCACATCATCGAGGACGCCGAGAAGCTCCCCCATGACCGTCCGATCTTCCTCATCTGCCGGTCCGGACGCCGATCGACCCGCGCCATGCACTGGCTGATCGGTCTCGGCTTCGAAGACGTACAAAACCTCAAGGGCGGTCTCCTCAGCTGGAAGGCTCTCGGCCGCCCAGTCGAGGTTGATTAGTATCTCCCGATCACCAGCCGTAGGTGACGGCCAGTCCGTAGATCCAGACCTTCTCGTTGTTCACGAAATCGAGATTGACCAATGGGACGAGCCCGAAGCTCTCGCCGAGGTGGATGTCGTAGCCGGCGCCAACCCGAAATAGGAAGTACCTGGCGTCCTCGTCGGATTCACCAGTCTCGCCCGACTTCTGGTGGCCTCCCCCGTCCCTGCCCTGGTGAAACTCCACGCCCGCCGCCGCCATCAGCTGAAGGTGTCCAAGACCGGGCCAGAACGAAACTATGGGTGCGAGGACAGCGTTTCGCTGCTCGCCGCCCGCGTAGTCGACGAACACGCCCACCGCCCACCGTTCGGCGATCCGGCGTTTGTAGTCGAGGCCCCAGGTGAGCTCAGTGCCGTGCCCGGGCTCGTCGGTGCCGCCGAGGAAAACGGCCACTTCGTTCTTGAAGTCGCGGGTGTGATGGGAGGAATGCTCGCCTTCGTGTTCAACAGCCTTCGCATCTTCCGCCACGTCACCGTGTTCCGCCTTCGGGGCGTCCTGCTCGTCGTCGTTTTCGACCGCCACGGCCGGCACCGCGACCAACGCCAACATGAGCAACCCGACCCCCGCCACGCGAAAAACACCCATGGACCTCTCCTCTCGAAAATCCCGTTTGGCATCCATCCCAGCACCGTTGCTAACGACGGTACCGGTTGGTCTTTTCCAGTTCATCGACGTCTGCGAGATCCCGCGGTCTCTCGGAATGTCGCTTGGCCGCCAACATATCAGAACTTGAACCCTGCTCCGATTGTCGGCCCCTGCTGGGTTAGGTCCTCACCGTTCCGATCCTCACCCTCGCCGG
>JAIVTZ010000556.1:0-3107 GCA_049188105.1 Deltaproteobacteria bacterium
CCGCTTCGCGGCTTAATGGAGCTGGCCTGCCCTATTCCTGGGGCTGACGCCCCAGGCTATGGATCTGTCGCGCCTACGGCGCTCAGGATCACGCGACGCACCAATACTCGCGGCCTTCGCGGAGGCCGATGGCGTTGAGCCGCCCACGGATCAGCTCGCGCGCACCGCGGGAGCCGACCGCAGCCAATACCACGGTGCCCCGGCCGATCAGCGCCGACAGCTCTTCGGGATCGATGATCGGCTTCTCGCGCAGAGTGCTCCCGATCTTCTTGGGATCGATGTCGACGAAGGCCTCGATCGGCGCTCCGCCCCGCAGCAGATGCTTCGACAGACGGCGTCCGGTCTGGCCCGCGCCCCACACCACCACACGCTCACAATCCGCCAGCGGCCCACTGAGCAGGTACTTCGCTTTGCAGCGCAGGAAGTTTTCGACCGAGTACCGGGCATCGACCCGGGTCAACCGTTCGGGGTGCTCGCGCCAGAAATACAGGTAACGGTCGACCTTGGAAAAGCACACCCTGGCCTCGAGGAGGCGCAGCCAAAGGTCGAAATCCTCGGCCCATTCAGTGTCCTGATAGCCCCCCACCGCCTGGTAGATCTCGCGCCGGACCAGGGCCGACGGGTGGGCCACCGGCGACTCCACGAAGCGCTCGCGTCCGATGGCCTCGGGGGTGGACAGCGAGTTGAGCCACTCCTCGTAGACCCGGTAGCCCTCCCCCACCCCGTGCCACGGGAAGTGGCGCACCAGGCACGACACCACCCCCACCCACGGCAGCTCCTCCATCTCGGCGACCTGAAGCTCGAAGCGCCGCGGGTGGCTGATGTCGTCGGCATCCATCCGCGCCACGAAGGGCGCCCCGCACAGCTCGAGGCCGGCATTGAGGGTCGCCACCAGCCCCTCCTGTTCCCGGTGAACGACCCGGACACGGGGGTCGCGGGCGGCCCATTCGTCGAGCGCCCCCGCCGAGCCGTCGGTGGAGCCGTCATCCACCGCCACCACCTCGAAATCTGAGAGCGTCTGCCGGTCGAGGCTGGCGATGCAGCCCTCCAGATACGGGCCCGGATCGCGTACCGGGAGCAGCACGGAGACGAGCGGCGGTTCCATGGTTAACATGAGAATAACGGATAATCGCCGCATCCGTACGGTATGGTGTCGGGGTTCTCATGTTGACCACGAACTCCGGCTCATTCCCGAATCACGCAGCGGCGGCAGTCGCTGTCCTTCTGCTTCTCACCGGCTGCACCAGCCTCGAGCGCACCCCGGTGCCGATCGACGCCATGAACCGCGCGGTCATTCCGGGGATGCCGGATGTCCGCGACTGGGGTGACGAACCGAGCTCACGGTTCCAGGAGGACCTCATCCAGTCGGTGCGCGACGAGTGGGAGGCAACCGGCACCGTCGGCCAGGGCATGGAAGCCTTGCTGCTCTCGGGCGGCGGCTCCAACGGGGCGTTCGGGGCCGGTTTTCTCAGCGGCTGGACCGAGGCCGGAACCCGGCCGACATTCAAGCTGGTCACCGGCGTCAGCACCGGCGCTCTCGCCGCCCCGTTCGCCTTTCTCGGACCCGATTACGACGAGGCGCTCGAGCAGCTCTTCACGACCGTCACGAGCAAGGACATCTACAAGATCAGGAGCCCCTTTGCGGTGCTGCGAAAGGACTCGCTGACCCGCACCGACCCGCTCGCCGCGCAGATCGCGCAGGTGGTCGACGTGGCCATCATGCAGAAGATCGCCGCCGAGCACCTGCGCGGCCGCCGGCTCTACGTCGGCACCACCAACCTCGACGCCCAGCGCCTCGTGGTCTGGAACATGGGCGCCATCGCCGCCAGCGGCCGGCCCGGTTCGCTCGAGCTCTTCCGCCAGGTGCTCCTCGCATCCGCCTCGATCCCGGTCGCCTTCCCACCGGTCTACATCGATGTCGAGGTGGACGGCGCCCGCTACGACGAGATGCACGTGGACGGCGGCGTCATCGCCGAGTTCTTCCTGTGGGGGGCCATGGTCGACGTCGCCTCCGGCATGCGGGAGCTCGGGGTCGATGCCGCAGAACGCGGCAAGGTCTCGGTCTACATCATCCGCAACGGCCAGATCGACCCCGCACCCGAGCAGGTCGAACGCAATTTGGTGGACATCGCCTCGCGATCCATGATCACGCTGCTCAAGGCGGTCGCCATGGGCGATCTGATCCGCATCTGGGCCCTCGCCCAGCGGGACGGCGTCGACTTCAACTACATCGGCATCCCGCCGGAGCACGCGGAATCGCCCGCCGCCATCTTCGACCCATCCGAAATGCGGCGTCTCTTCGACCTCGGCCGACGATTGGCGCTCGAGCCCGAGCCATGGAACAAGGAACCCCCCGCCTTCGTTCAGTAGCAGATGACCACCCTGATGTAAGTTTTGAGTTTTTGGTTCCCAATCCCCAAAAACTCTCCGGGTCGTGATTGTGGGGCAGGCGTCCCGCCTGCCGTCCGGGTGGGTGTGACGTCAAACGTCAACGGAGCCAGGCAGTGGTCCAGGCCAGCAAAAAGAGAATCGCCACGAAGAAGATGACGAGGATGCGCGCGTAGCCTCGGCCCTCACGATCGCCGACCGGCTCTACCGCTACCTTCGACCGCCCGAAAGCCACCCCGATCGCCAACGTGACCCCGCATCCCACCACGTTCCACCACAGCCAGGAAATTCCGGGCGCCCAGGCGGCGAGCGCGAGATTGGCGAGCAGACCCGCGACCGCTCCGGCCACCGCCGACCACTGATCCGCGCGACGCGACCGCCAGGCCAGCAGAAAGACCGCCAGCACCGGACCGTAGAGGGCGCTGCCGACCCTATTGATGAGCTCGATCGAGGTCTCCCCCGCCCGCGAGAAGAACCACGCCGCCGTGGTCGCCGCCACCCCCCACCCGATGGTCGCGATCCGCGCCCACCGGAGCTGCCGCGCCGGGTCCCGGCGCAGGGCCGGGGTCGAGAACTCCTCGACCACCACCGCCGACAACGAGTTGAGGGCGGAGTCGATCGACGACAGCGCCGCGGCGAGAATGCCCGCCACCACCACGCCGACGATCCCCGTCGGCAGGTAGGTCACGAGGAACTGGGGAACCAGCGCATCCGGCGGC
>JAIVTZ010000557.1:0-3098 GCA_049188105.1 Deltaproteobacteria bacterium
GCTCTGTGCGCTCTCTGTGCTCTCTGTGCCTCTGTGGTTTTCTTGGCGTTCTTGGCGTCTTGGTGGTGAGATCTCAGCCTTCGAAGTCGCCGGCGGCGGTCATGACGAGCTGCTCCGGATGGAGGTGGGTGCGGATCGCGTCCATGACCTGTTCTCGATCGACGGCGAGGATCTCCTCCGGGAAACGATCGAGCCGATCCACCGCCTCGTCGGCGGTCAGGGCGGTCACCAGCTCCCGGGCGACGCCGGCGTTGGTGGCGAGGCCGACCCGGTAGGCGCCGGCCAGGGCCGAGCGCTCATCGGCCAGCTCCTCCTCGGTCGGCCCCTCGGAGACATAGCTCGAGATCACCGACCGGCTCAGCTCGACGGCCCGATCCAGATTCTCTGCGGACACGCCCAACGAGGTCGCCCACGGCCCCGCCACGCCAAGCGTGCCAAAAAACCGGCTGTAGATTCCGTAGGTCAGACCTTCGCGATCGCGCACCGCCATGCCGAGTCGCGAGGTCAGGGTGGACTGGCCGAGGCACGAGTTGGCCAGAATCGCCGCCGCGTAGTCGGGCGCCCCGCGCAGCAGCTGGGCACTATGGCCGAGGAATACATCGAGATTGGGGCGGTCCGCAATCTGGATCCGTTCCTCCGCGGGCTGAGTCTCGGCCGTGGCCGGGATCACCGCTTCGGCGGCACCCCCACCCTCCCATCCCTCGAGCTGCTCTGAAACCAGCGATGCGACCTGCTCGGGATCGACGTCTCCAACCACCGCAAAGACGAGGCTCGCTGGATGGTAGGCGGCATCGTGGAAGGCAGCGAGATCCTCTCGCGACAGCGACGCCACCTCCCGCTCGCGCTCCTCCACCGGCCGGCGCCGGAACGGATGCCCGTCAGGGTAGAGCGCACGGGTCAGGGCGGCATAGGCGAGGGCGTGGGTCTCCTGCCGCTCGCGAACCAGGCTCCCCAGAACCTGCTCACGCAGCTTTTCGAGCTCCCCGGAGGGGAAGGTCGGTCGCCGCAGCACCTCGACCAACAGGCCCAGCAGACGGGGCAGCTCCTCCGCCAGCCCCTGGGCGGTGAAGGAGACCACTATCGGGGTCGCAGACGAGGCCCGAACGACCAGCTGCAGACCATGATCTTCGAGCTCCCGCGCAAGCTCCATGCGTTCATGCTCCGAGGTTCCACGCTCGAGCATGGCCGCGGTCAGCCCGGGCACGGAGAAGCGTCCGTCGGCGGCCAGCGCGGGACCGGCGCGAAGAGTGCCCGCGATGGTGACCGTCGGAGCGTGGGGGTTGGCCAGCACCGCGAGCCTACCGCCACCGGTAAGGCGATGGCTGGTCACGCGGTCGGCAAACAGACGTGTCCCTTTCATCATGCTACCTACTCCCGGACAGGAGGAAAGTGGTCGGGAAACCACCCGTGCCCGTGTCCGTTTCCGTCCAAGATTCCGTGCCCGACACGCTGCCCGAGAGGCGCTCGCCGTGTTTTTCCGGGCACGGAGACGGGAGAAGAACCCGATTCATGTCGAGCTTCCAGTCGCATCGGCTGAACCGCTCTCGGGCACGAATCTGCCCACCGTCACGTTGTGGTCACCGAGGTAGGCGGTCGCCACCCGCTGCAGATCCTCCGCCGACACCGCCTCGACGAGCTCGAGCTCGCGCACAAAACGACGCCAGTCGCCTATCGCCACCGCCTCCGTGAGGCCGGTCATGATCTGGCCGGGCGACTCGTGGTGGAAGGCGAGATCGGTGCGGGTCTGGGCCAGCGCGCGGGCGACCTCGTCGTCGCTCGGCGGCGCCGCGGACAGCGCATCCACCTCGGATCGGATTTCATCCTCGACCTCGGTGGCGTCGACCCCGGGGGCGATGGTCGCGAAGACCTGGAACACACCCGGGTCGTGGAGCTCCATCGCGAAGGCGTGAACGCCGAGACAGCGATTGCTCTCGACCAGTCGCTGGTGGAGGCGCGACATCACCCCGTCGCCCAGGATCTGGGTCAGCACCGACAACGCGGGCAGGTCAGGATGGAGGCCCTCCGGGATGTGCCAGGTCAGGGCGAGGCACGCGAGCTCACCGGCACGATGTACCTCGAATCTCCGCTCACCCCGTTGCTCGCCCTCGCGGATGACCGGGATGGGAAAGGGTCCCGGCGCCGGCGGCAGGGGTCCGAAGCCGCGTTCCACCTCATAAAGCGCCGCCTCCTCCTCGACATCGCCGACCACGATCACGGTCGCGTTGTCCGGTTGGTAGTAGGTGTTGTAGAAGCCGCGGAGCACCTCGCCGCTGATCCGCTCGACATCACCGCGCCAGCCGATGGTCGGATGGTGGTAGGGGTGCTCGAGGAAGGCGAGGGCGAAGGAGGACTTCATCAGGAGCTCGAAGGGGTCGTTCTCGCCGGCGTCGAGCTCGTTGAGGACCACGGTGCGCTCGCTCTCGAGATCTTCGTCCCGGACCAACGCGCCGCGCATCCGGTCGGACTCGATGTCGACCGCCAGCGAAAGCCGGTCGACCGGCAGGATCTCGTAGTAGTTTGTGCGGTCGAGCCAGGTGCTGGCGTTGAATGTCGCGCCCACTCGGTGCAGACGGCGCGCGATCTCGGTCCCGAGCTCAGAGTTGTAGCGCCGGGTTCCCTTGAACATGAGGTGCTCGAGGATGTGGGTCGCACCGGTGTGGCCCGTCGCCTCGTACCGCGAGCCGACCCGGTAGACGACTCCGAAACCCACCACCGGCGCCACCGGCGTTGCGGCGATGAGCGCGGTGAGACCGTTGCCCCGGTGGCGCCATTCGGCGACACCGCCGAAGCGCTCGCCGAGCTCGAACTGGTGATCCATCGCGACCTCCAGAGGTCATAGTACGTGAGAATGCTCCGAGATCGAGTGGGAGATCCCCGCATCCCGCTATCACTGCTCGACAAGCAGGAACGTCGGAGCCGCCCAGTTGCCGTGGTCACAGTCGCGACCGTTTCCACCCTCGGTGAGGATCAGGGTTATCTTCTGCTCTCCGGCTACCGGGACCTGAATCGTCATCGGCGGTGTCTGCGGGCCGACCGGTGCGCTTGAAAAAAGCAAACGGTCGTCATCGCCGCGGACCTCGAAAACGACAAGGGCTGTT
>JAIVTZ010000558.1:0-3098 GCA_049188105.1 Deltaproteobacteria bacterium
CGGATGACCGAGAGGGCGCGCAAGAACATCTACGCCATCGCCGGCGTGCTGACCCTGATCGGGATCTTCGCCATGCGCTGGAACGTGGTGATCGGCGGCCAGCTCTTCTCCAAGAGCTTCCTCGGCTACACCGTCTACAAGATGGACTTCGCCACCCGCGAGGGGTCGTTGGCGGCGATCATCCTGATGGTGGCTCCATTCTTCATCCTGTGGGGGCTGATCCGCATCCTGCCCCCGTGGGGAGATGACGAGCCCCCGGCGACAGCCGAATCGAGCGTTGAAGGTGCGACACATCCGTAGATCGAATCGTTGTCCTCGTCACGATTTCTGGCAAGAAGAAGGGGCCGATTGTCTGTCGCCGCTTCGCGGCTGATCGACTTTTTTCGGTACCGCGTTCCTGGGGCGTGAGCCCCAGGTGGTTACGAAAAGGGTGGCGACGACTCGCCGTCCAGAAAGGCCTCGATCTCCTCGCGCCGGGCCTCGGCGTCGGCCTCTCCGAGGTCCATCAGGCGCCGGGTGTAATCAGGCTGGAACATGATCAGGCTCAAGGCGTCCGGACTTTCGGTCTCGCGGGTGCCGAGA
This sequence comes from Deltaproteobacteria bacterium, assembly GCA_049188105.1. Taxonomy (GTDB): domain Bacteria; phylum Acidobacteriota; class Thermoanaerobaculia; order Thermoanaerobaculales; family Sulfomarinibacteraceae; genus Sulfomarinibacter. The sequence goes on from JAIVTZ010000558.1 coordinate 583, forward strand.
CCGCGGGTGGCGAAGCGGAAGGCGCGCGGCAAACGCGGCTCGAAGTCGGCTGCGAGGCGGCCGAGGTCTGCGGACGGGCGCAGGACAAGGGTGTCGACCGTGCGCAGATTGGGGTTGGGGGCTTGGCACGCGGCAATGGCGTTGAGGCGCTGGATGCGCAGGGCATCCTCGTCGAAAAGGTCGAGGAAGATGGCGTTCAGGAGCTGGCCGAGGATCTGGGCGGGTGGCGGATAGCGGCGGACGGCGGGGCGGTCGGCCTCCTCCTGGCTGCGATCGTAGCGGGTGGAGATGGCGAGGATGCGCCGAGCCCCGAGCTTGAGGGCGGGGGAGAAGGGCGGCGCGAGGCGGATACCGCCGTCGCCGTGCCAGCCGTCGCCGAGCTGCACCGCCGGGAAGAAGAGCGGCAGCGCGGCCGACGCCATCACGTGCTCGACGTCGATCTCGGTGACGACGCCCAGGCGTTGCGGTTTGCGCCACGCTTTGGCGCCCCGGCCCTGCATCCACACCACCGACTGGCCGGTGCCGTAGTCGACGGTGGTGATGGCGAGGGCGCGCAGGGTGCCGGCGGCGATGTTTCGGGCGAGACCCGGTATTCCGCCGCCGGCGTCTCCGACCGCCGAGCGCAGCAAGCGGCGGAGGGGCTCGGTGTCGACCAGGGCGCGCGGCTCGGGGCCCACGCGCAACCCGCACGAGGCGAGGCGGCAGCCCCAGCTGAGGAAGTTCTTTACCAGCGCCCACAGGCTGGCGCAGAAGACATTGTCCACCGTGAGAGAGCTCCAAAGATCGGTGAGGGCGTCGGCCGCCTCGACGGTCGTGCCCTCGAAGGAAGCGAGGAATGTGGCATTGATGGCGCCGGCGGAGACCCCGGTTACGATTGGGAATCGAAGCTCGGGCCGGTGGCGCGCGAGGCAACGCAACACGCCGGCCTGGTAGGCGGCGCGGGCACCGCCGCCCCCCAGCACCAGTGCCAGGTCGTCGGGGGCTGATGATGGTGTTATCTGCACGAGCTCACTCCAAATTCTTTACCGGTCCAAAGACGTGAGGGGGGAAGCAGTCGGCTTCGATCGACGACCGCGCCCGCTCTTTCTTGTGTGCCGGGAAAGGTGTGAGTTACAGACGCGGGTGACGGGGCTCGCCGTCCGCAGTAGAAACCCGGTGAGAAGCGCTCCACCAGCCGCGGCTGGCTCGACCCATCGGAAAGATCCGCAAGAATTCCTCAGAAGACCGGGTTCTGGTGATTGGGCATACGGCCGAGCGCCGAAGGCGCGATAGATTCATAGCCTGGGGCGTCAGCCCCAGGTGGTGGGTGTCAAAAAAACCGCGGAGCCCTGGAGGGGCGACAGATGATGGCTGTGGTGTGAGCCGCAGCCATTATGTTCTGATTATCTGTCGCCGCTTCGCGGCTGGTTTGACTCACCAGAAATTTTCTCGGGAGTTTCTTGAGAATGCGGGTCACGAGGAGTCCGCCTTGATAAACGTCCCCTCCTGGTACTCACGGAAGGCGGCGGCCAACTCCTCGCGGGTGTTCATGACGATGGGGCCGGACCAGGCGACCGGCTCGCCCAGCGGCTTGCCCGAGACGAGGAGAAACCGGAAGGGGACGTCGCCGGCGACGGCGTGGACCGAGGCGCCGTCGGTGAAGAGGGCGAGCTGGCCGCGGTCGAGCCCGTGGGTTCCCCCCTGGCCCACCTTTCCCCGGCCGTCGATGCAGTAGGCGAAAACGGTGTGCCCGGGCGGGGTGGGGTGCTCGAGGTCGGCGCCGGGCTCGAGGGTGATGTCGAGGTACTCGGGGTCGGCGACGACGTCCTCCACTGGCCCGCGCACGCCGACCACCTCGCCGGCGATGATCTTGATCCGGAGGCCGTCGTGGGGTGAGACCTCGGGGATGGTGTCGGCGGCCACCTCGCGGTAGCGCGGCGCCATCATCTTCGACGCCGCGGGGAGGTTGACCCAGAGCTGGAGGCCGCGCAGATGATCTTCAGCCTGCTGAGGCATTTCCTGGTGGATGATGCCACCGCCGGCGGTCATCCACTGGACGTCGCCGGCGCCGATGACGCCCTCGTTGCCGAGGCTGTCACCGTGCTCGACCTCGCCCGACAGCATGTAGGTGACGGTCTCGATGCCGCGGTGGGGGTGCCAGGGGAAGCCGGCCAGATAGTCGTCTGGATTGTCCGATCCGAAATCGTCGAGCAGCAGGAAGGGGTCGAAGCGTGGCGCCTCGGGGTGGCCGAAGACCCGGTTGAGTCGGACGCCGGCGCCTTCCATGGTGGGTTTGGCGGTGAAAAGCAGCGCAACGGAGCGCGGTTGGGTCATATCAATCTCCCTTGAAATGGAGAACCCAAATGGAGGCCGACTCATTCTCAGCGTGCGCCGCCCGCACGGAGGCCAGATACCAGATACCGGATACCAGATGCCGGATGCCGGATGCCGGATACCAGATGCCAGATACCAGATACCAGATGCCAGATGCCAGATGCCAGATGCCTTGACCCCGTGGGCTGTTGAATTTGGCGCAT
>JAIVTZ010000559.1:0-3096 GCA_049188105.1 Deltaproteobacteria bacterium
TGCGGTTCTTGTGAGCCCAAAGACCGTTCCCCGGCTCAAGAAGTGGTCTCGTCTCGATTTCACCGGCAGTGAGGAAGACTGCCTGGGGGAAACGGCGTTCGAAGTCGCGGCGGTATCGGGTGAGATAGCGGCGGCGCTGGATCCGCTGACCGATCTGCACCGCGACCAGCTGGCCGCGGCGCGCGCCGTTGTGGCGCCGCTCCTGGATGTGCTCCAGCGCCGGCGGAGCGCAGCGGGTCTGGTGACCTTTTCGGACCTTCTGCGGCGCGCCGAGCGGCTTCTGGCGGATTCGAGTGGGGTTCGGCGCGAGGTGGTGGCGGGCATCGACCACCTCCTGGTGGACGAGTTTCAGGACACCGACGATGTCCAGTGCCGGCTCGTCGAGTGGCTGGCGCTGAGCGGCAAACCGGCTGCCAGGCCGTCGCTCTTCATCGTCGGTGACCCCAAGCAGTCGATCTACGCCTGGCGCAGCGCGGACCTCGCGGCATACGACGATTTCGTCGCTCGCATAAAGGACGCCGGTGGGGTCACGGTGGATCTGGTACGCAACTTCCGCTCGGTGACTCCCATCCTCGACGAGGTCGAGCGCCTGGTGGCCCCCGTGATGCGACCGGAAGAGGGCATCCAGCCGCGATTCCAGCGGCTCGAGGCCACCGGCGACCGACGTGATGTGCCGGGCATCGATCATCCGGAGTGGATGACCGTCGAACACTGGGTGACGTGGCCGCGAGGCGAAGAAGGGGTGGGCCCGGAGAAGGGGAGCTCGAGCCGCGAGACCTCGGCGCTCGAGGCCGGCGCGATTGCCGCCGACATCCGCCGATTGCACGATGAAGGCGTCATCGAGACGTGGGGCGAAGTGGCGGTCCTGCTGCGGGTCACCACCGCGCAGGACGAGCTGTTACAGGCATTTCGCAAAGCCGGCATTCCGTACGAAGTGGCGCGCGAGCGGGACTACTACCGCCAACGGGAGGTGGTGGAAATGGCGGCGCTGGTTCGCTGCGTCCTCGAACCGACCGATGTTCTCGCCCTTCTGACGGTTCTTCGCAGCGATGTCGTCGGCGTCCCCGACGCGGCGCTTGCGCCGTTGTGGGACACCGGATTCCCCGGTCGGATGGCGCGGCTGGCGGGTCCGGGTTCACCGGTCGCCGATGCGCTCAACGAGTGCATCGAGACGGCGCGGGTCGCCGTGCCCTCGGGGCTTCCCGGTGGCGATGCACTCCCGAACTGGCCGGCCGCCGTGCAGGCGGCGGTGGACATCATCGCGGAGCTGCGGCGCTCGCTGCGCCAGGACCCCCCCGACGTGTTCGTCGAAAAGATTCGCACCCTGTGGTTGGCCGAGGTCACCGCGGCCGCCCGTTACCTTGGGGGCTTTCGGCGGGCGCGGATCGACCGCTTCCTGGCGGACCTCGAGACCACTCTGGTAGCCGGTGAGGGTGGTGACGCCGACCTCGCGCGTTTCCTGCGCGTCGCGGTGGAGCAGGGCCAGGAGAGCCGGGTGCCGGCGCCGCCCGATCTCGAGACCGACGCGGTCCACGTCATGACCATCCACCGAGCCAAGGGGCTCGATTTCGAGCACGTCTACGTGGCTCAGATTCACAAAGGCGGCAGGGGCGGCGGCGCCAGAAACACCGCCGCCCTGCGGCGGATCGACGATTGGCCGGAGTATCGGCTCTTCGGGTGGATCACCCCGGGCTTTGCGGCCGCCGAGTGGGTGCAAACGAAAAAGATGCGGGCCGAGATGGTGCGGCTGCTCTACGTGGCCGCCACCAGGGCCAAAAAGCGGCTTGTGATCTCCGGCGGATGGGGGGAAGCGGGTGTCGAGGTGTCGCCGGAATCGGCGCCGGATTTTGCCCGTCTGATCGGCCGTCGGCTCGACCCGGAGTCGGTGGCGCGGCAGATCGACGACGAAGCCGAGCGGCTGGAAGACGAATTTCCGCACGTGTTGCGGGTGATGCCCGTCTTCGGGGTGCTTTTCGAAGCGGTGGAGGCCACGGGAGAGGGGAACACCGGGTGGTCCGTTCCTGAAGGACGCCTGCAACGGGCGGTCGAGCTGGCGGCCGCCCGACATGCGGCCGTCGAACGGATGGCGCAGCCGGTGTTCCGATCCGCCTCGGCCGAGGCGCACGACCGTTTGCGGCGCGCCGAGGCCGAGGGCGCCGAGTCGGTGGGGGAGAGCCCTTCCGACCGTGGTCTGGCCATGTCGTTGGGCACCGCGGTACACGAAATGCTGGAGGTCCTCGATCTGGATCGGGAGTTGGCGCCGCAGATTGCGGAGCATCGGGCCGGAATTGTGAAGGAGCTCGGTTCGGGTCGCGACGGAGAAGAGGCAGGCCGTCGTGCGGATGAACTGCTGACCAGATTGGCCGAAGGCGAGTGCCTCAGACGCCTCGGCTCGGTTGCCCCGAACGTTCTGTCGCGAGAGCTGCCGGTCCTGCTGTGGTCGGATGAGGAGGGGGCTCCGGGCGCCGTGGTGTCGGGAATCGTCGATCTCCTCTACCGTGACCCCGACGACGGGCTCCTGGTGGTGGCCGACTACAAGACGGACCGGGTGCCGGATGATGACGCGCTCGCCGAGCGGACCCGCGTCTACGAGCCGCAGGTCAGGATCTATGCACGAGCCCTACAAGAGGCCCTGGATCTCGACCACGAGCCGCACACCGAGCTGTGGTTCCTCGATGTCGATCGGATTGTTCGCTTATAAACAGTCGGTGACCAGCCGCGAAGCGGCGAAATTCACATCGCCCGGGAAGTGAGCCCCAGGAATAGGACAGGGCGGAATCCGTCAAGCCGCGAAGCGGCGACAGACTCATAGCCTGGGGCGTCAGCCCCAGGATCCGTGGGAATTTTTTAATCCGGAGCCCTGAAGGGGCGGCAGATCTTGTTCGGACCGGGGTCTGTCTGTCGCCGCTTCGCGGCTTCGAATGTTATGAGCCAGACCGTAACCCTGGGGCTCACGCCCCAGGCTATGAATCTGACGCCCCTTCGGGGCTTCGCTCGGCCCGCAAACAAAAAGCCCGACGTTGCCGCCGGGCGATCGCAGAGAAGAACTCCTCCTCCCTCGCTACGAAGGCAGCATTATAGCTGAAAAATCCAAGC
>JAIVTZ010000560.1:0-3095 GCA_049188105.1 Deltaproteobacteria bacterium
CCATCCAGAAACTCTGGTGGGAACTGCGTAGTTCTCGATGCAGAAACGAGCGATTTTTTTGCAAGTTCTAGGAAGACAAGGATTTCCGCGGAGGCATACTCGAGTACGCCGCACAAGGGAATCCGCAGTCTGACGACGAAATTGCCAAAAAGCGCCGTTTCTGGACGAGAACTAGCAAGGCCGATCGCGTCGGGGGCAGGGGGGACGGGGGCGATGAAAAGTCCTGACGATCGAGCGACGGAATCATCCGCCCCGTCGGCCGGGTTATGCGGGTAGGTCGCGGACTGGGCAATTTGCCATTGACGTGTCGACTGAAACCTGTACCCTACCGTCTTGTTCCAACGCTCAGCACGGTTGGCGCGGAGGAACGGTGGGTGGCAACACCCATGAGGAGGCCCGATGCGGCGAAGTGTGATCATCGGAACCGGTAGCTACATCCCGGAGCGGCGGGTTGGCAACGATGAGTTTCTCGACAACCGCTTCTACATGGACTATGGCGACGCAATCGATTCTGCCAACAACCCACACACTATCGACAGATTTCGCGAGATCACCGAGATCGGCGAGCGCCGTTGGGTCGAGGACGACCAGCTCACATCAGAGATCGGCCACCTGGCGGCCGAGAAGGCCCTGGAGTCAGCAGGAATCGACCGCGAGAGCCTGGATTACGTCATCTTCGCCCATAATTTCGGCGACGTGCTCACCGACAACCGGCGCTGCGACTTCTGCCCCAGCCTCGCCGCACGGGTCAAACAGCACCTCGGGATCGTCAACCCGGAGTGCGTCGCCTACGACCTGCCCTTTGGCTGTCCGGGCTGGGTGCAGGGCATCATCCAGGCTGATTACTACCTGCGCTCGGGCGACGCGACGCGGGCGCTGGTGATCGGTGGCGAGACCCTGTCGCGGATCTCTGACCCCCATGACCGCGACAGCATGATTTACTCCGACGGCGCTGGCGCTGTGGTGCTCGAGGCACGCAACGTCGATGACGAGGTCGGAATTCTCGCGCACGCGACCCGTTCAGATACCATCGATCACGCGCGGTTGCTGTGGATGGGCAGGTCCTACGACCCCGACCACGATGACGGCACCCTCTACCTCAAAATGTATGGCCGCAAGCTCTACAGTTATGCGCTGACCAACGTGCCGGGCGTGGTCAAGAAGAGCCTGGACCGAGCCGGTCTCGATCTTTCGGACGTCAAGAAGGTCTTTCTCCACCAGGCCAACGCCAAGATGGACGACGCCATCCTCAAGCGAGTTTTCAAGCTCTACGGCGTGAGCGAGATTCCCGATGGCATCATGCCCATGACGATCTCCTGGCTCGGTAACTCCTCGGTGGCCACCGTGCCGACCCTGATCGACCTTGTCGCGCGCGGCGAGATGAACGATCAGCGCCTAGAATCGGGCGACACCGTGGTTCTCGCCTCGGTCGGCGCCGGCATGAACATCAACTCGGTCGTCTACAGGTGGGTGTAACCACCCAATTCTCAGTTCTCAATTCTTAATTCTCAATTCCCAGTCACCCGCCCCAGGGTCGGGGAGGGGAGGATGGGTAATTCAGACTTGAGCTTCTTGCAAGAATCCCTTCGTGAGTGGATTCGCGACGTGGCAGCAGACGAACGGGAGGGGATAAACCCCTCCCCTACAATGAATTCCGTAGGGGCGGGGTTTATCCCCGCCCGCATGTCTCCGAATTTTGCAGGTCGCACTGAGAATTGAGAATTCAAAATTTCCAGGTCATTGTTAGCCGCGCCGACGGTTTGACCATCGGGTGGAAGTGCACGTCCTCGATCCCATCGAGTGGCTCACGCGGCAGTCGTGACGCGTAGTAGTAGGCGATGTCGTCATCCTCGCGGCCAAGCAGATTGAAGGCGTCCAGGACAAGCTGCAGCCGGTCCGAGAGCTTAAAACCGACGCGACCGCTGACCAGTGCCGTCGGCCCCCAGGTCACCGAGCCGTCCTCGGTCAGCGGCCCGCCCGAGAAGTAGCGAAGCCGCAGCGCGCCGAACCAGCGGCCGAGGTCAGAGACCGTGACACCCGACGCGATTGTGGTCACTATCGCCCCCGGAATGTCGTTGCCGGCGGGGTCATCATCGGTGAACTCGGCGTTGGTCCAGGTGGCATCGAGATCGATTCCGACGGCCCGGCTGAGCTGCCAGAAGTTGGTCCACTCGACGCCGACGCGGCGGCTCGGCCGGCTCGCCTCGGTGGTGCCGCCGTCGCCGACGAAGAGGAGCTCCGAATCGAGCTCGAGCCAGAACCCGGTCAGGGTGGCGTGGTACCCCCCCTGGGTGAATGTCCTGACACCGAGATCGATGCCCCGTGCTCGAACCAGCGGGTTCACCGGCTGCACCGGCTCGCCGGTCACCGGGTCGATGCGGATGGTGGCGCCGCGGGCGTCGTTGGAGTGGAATCCAGAGCCGACGTTGAGCGAGAGCTCGATGACCGGCCGGGGTCGGTAGACCAGGCTCAGCTTGGGGTTGAGCATCCAGTCGTTGGCATCGCCCGAGTTGACGGGTAGGTAGGCCTCCACGTCGGCGCCGTAGTAATCGGCGCGCAGGCCGATATTCATCCGCCATTCATCCGAGAACCGAATCCAGGTGTCGCCCCACAGACCGGCGCCGAGCTGGCCGACGTCGTCCTGCCGGATGACCCCGGTGCGCTCGAGGTCGACGGTCGGGTAGAGGCCGTTGGCGATGTCGTCGTACCGGAGCTGGAGGCCGACCGCGCTTTCGGTGTGCGTCCCGCCGAGGTGGCCCTGCCACCGGTGCGAGGCGTTGAGTCCGTAAATCCAACGATTGTCCACCTGCTCGAACTGGTCGCCGATGACCGGGTTCTCGAGGTAATAGGTGAAATTGGAATAGAGCCGGAAATCAAAATTGATGACGTAGGCGTTGATACTGGACAGTGAGCGCTCGCCGCCGCGATGGACCTCTCCCGAAAAGCTGTACCTCGCGGCATTACCGCGGGGGCCGGGGTCGATGAGCCCGTAACGATCGATGAGACCCTCCTCGACGGCGCGCCGTGGAATCTGGTCGGTGGCGAGCCACTCGCCGTCCGATCCCATGGCGAGGAGGGACCAGCCGCCCAGGGCG
>JAIVTZ010000561.1:0-3078 GCA_049188105.1 Deltaproteobacteria bacterium
GTCGTCTTCACCGAGGCCGGAGCGACCTGGGACCCGCGGGTCGGCCCCGACACGGACGGCATCCGCTTCGATGCCGGGGTCGGCCTCCTCTTCGATCTCGCCAACCTCAGCCGCAGCAACCTCCTGCGGATCGACATCGCCATGCCTGACGACGGCTCCGGGCCCACCATTACCGTCAGCACGTCGACGATCTTCCGGTTGCCGCGAAGGTTGCGTTAACCCAGGTTCAGGGTGCAGGGTTCAGGGTTCAGGGGGTTCAGGGTTCAGGGCGCAGGGCACTCCGGGAGGCAGGAGTCAGGATGCGGGGCGACGTCAGGTTGGCGGGGATTCCAGGGGGCTGCGCGCAGAACTCAATCCTAGGCTTCGAATTCGTAGTCGGGGAGTTCGTCTCGCACGGCGTTGCGTGTTGTCTCGACTCCCTTGATAAACCCGTTGAGTGCTCGGCTCAGTTTCGTGACACGAGCAAGGAAATCTATATACATCCCGTCGTTCGAGAGAGATTCGGTTTCGTGGAGTGTTTCCAGGTGGTCTTTCGTCTCGTCACACGACGCATGCGCGATAACCAGAAAGCGGATGTAGTCCCGCCGGTAGCGTCGTCGACCGTAACCTTCCACTATGTTGGCCTTAACCGACTTGATCGAACGCCGGATTTGTGCGCCCTCCTCGTACATTTCGAACTTTGGAAGCTCTGTCAACGTCATCTTGTGGATGTCAATCACAAGTGACCGCGCCATCTGCCAGATTTCGAATTGCTTGTAGCTCATCTACTGCAGAGTACAGGATCCCGGTTGTGCCCTGAACCCTGTGCCCTGAACCCTGAACCCTGTTTCAGGCCTCGGCCTGCGCGGGATCTCCGGTCACACTGATGACTGCGATGCTGGCGCCCAGCGCGGTGATGGAGATCAGGGTCCACAGGGTTTCGCCGAGAACCGGCGTGAAGCGGAGCGCGAGCAGGACCAGGACGCCGACGAAGACCTCGAGGCTGATCGGCAGTGGGTGGCGGACCCACCGTCGCAGCACCCAGGTGCCCACCACGCATCCGAGAACCGTGAGGCCGAGCGATTTGGCGATGAAGAACAGCGCCATCAGGGCGGCGATCAACGGCACACCAATGGCCGGCCCGAGACCGAGGGCTGCCAGCAGAGAGGCGGCCGCGGTGAGAACGATCATCAGTCCGAGGGCCGGAATCCTGACTCCGAAGGCCGGCACCGACCACGCTGCAAAGCGCATCCTGATCGGAAAGAGGAAGGCGATGCCCGTGGTCACCAGCAGCCAACCGCCCGAAGCCAGCAGCCGCATCGCGAAGTTCACCCGATACGGCCGTTCCGCCACCGCGCCGCCTGTCGCGAAGCTGGCGAGGGATGAGAGGGAAAGTACCCGGCCACCGATTTCGGCATCGCCGTCTATCTCCACCACACCGAACACGGCCACGACATGGCGACCGATCTCGGCGCCCGGAACGATCCGGACGTTGCCACCGACCGCGACCGCGTCGCCAGTGACCCGGGCCTGGGCACCCAGGACAAGATCGGCGCCGAACACCACGACATCGCCTTCGATGGATTCGTTGACCTCGAGGTCGGTGAGGACCGCTGTCCGCCCGGGCGCTGCATCAGCCACGCTCGTGGCAGTCAGCAAAAAGAAGAGCGCGGCGAGCCGGCTCAGCCGTCGTTGCGCCACGGCGAGACCCTCCGCCAACGCAGGGCGGTGACGGCCACCGCAACCAGGCTGAGGAGGCTCAACAAACCGGCGCCGGCAAGCATCGCGGGGTCGAGAGTGGCGGCTGTTGCGCGGGCGCCGGCAGCGACGGCGACGCTCCAGTCGGATGCGCTGGTGACAAGGGCCATCCAGCCCTGAGCGGACCACCCGGGCAGGAACGCGACGATTCCTCCACCGGGCACGCCGCCCACCAGGGCCGCACCGAACAGGGCCACCAGAAGCGACGCCGCCACCGGAAGGAACGCGACGAACCGGCGACGTATCCGTGTGGGACCTAAACGCGCGAGCACGCTTTTCTCGATCGCGGGATCGGCGGGTGGAATCGCCTCGCAGAATATCCGTCCAAGAGCGAGCTCGGCGGCGGCAACCTCACGGCAGCCCGGGCACACCTCGAGATGACGCTGCGCCACCTGATCGAGGCGCCCGATCTCGCCGCCGAGTTCGGTGAGCATCTCCTGAGTCGCCTGACAGTTCGTAGCCACCTCTGCCTCCCGTCGAATCATACCAGCCATCACAAAAAGTCGGCCAGCGCTTTTCTTAATACGGAGTGGGCGCGGAAAAGTTTGTTCTTGACCGTTCCGAGCGGCATTTCCTTGAAGTCCGCGATATCCTGATAGCTGAGGCCTGCGAAATGCCTTAACAACACCAGCTCTCGATACTCCGGCCGCAGCTCGTCGATCACCTCCCGCAGCTCCGAGGCGAGGGCATGGTTTTCGAGATGGCCGAGGGGGTCCTTTCCCGCGTCGGGCATGACCACTTCCACCTCGTCTCCTTCGGCGTCCGTGCGATACAGAGACACCGTCTTCAGCCGGCGACGACGAAGTTGGTCGATCCCGAGGTTGTGGGCGATCCGGAATAACCAGGTCGAAAATCGGTACTTGGGGTCGAATCTGGCGAGCGCAGACCAGGCACGTACGAACGCCTCCTGCGACAGCTCGCGCGCCAGCTCCAAATCTCCCACGAGTTGACTGAGAAAGGCTGTCAGCCGGCGCTGATAGCGCCGCACCAGGAGGCCGAATGCCTCCTCGTCACCGTCGAGGGCAAGCTCGACGAGCCGTTCGTCGGTCAGGGGAGGGGTCTTTTCCGTCACGGCCAACGATGATACCGCGGCGGCGGGAAATGCTCGATGCTCGATGCTCGATGCTCGATGCTCGATGCTCGATGCTCGATGCTCGATGCTCGATGCTCGATGCTCGATGCTCGATGCTCGATGCTCGATGCTCGATGCTCGATGCAACAAAATCGTAGATTCGCGATCCGGCTTGTCAAGGTGTAGTTGGGAGGATCGAGTATCTAGTATCGAGCATCGGCCGGGTGGGCCCTGCGCCCTGGACCCTGTACCCTAAACTCGCCCGGCCG
>JAIVTZ010000562.1:0-3071 GCA_049188105.1 Deltaproteobacteria bacterium
GGACCGGCAGATACATGAGGTGTCCGGGTTCTTCCTGGGTGGCGGCAAAGAGCCATGACGCAACCTGGTGAACGTTGACCCGTGCGATGTCGCGGCGGCTGAAGGCATTCACGAGGTAGAGGGGTGCGAGGTCCCGGGCCTCGGTTTCGGCGAGGCTGACGGTCCAGGGGCGGGGGTGAAGATCGAGCGGAACGCGGTCTCGGGCCTTTGGGCGGCGTCGTCGGATGGCGTATTGGAACAGACGGTTGAATGCGTTGGCCATCAGGCGGGGGTTGATGCAACGGATGGCGGGGACGAAAAACAGGTGCTGACGCACCGGCGCGTCGTCACCGATCTGATCGAAGGTGCCGTCGATTCCGTCTTTGAGGTGCACGAGGTCGGTCAACAGATCGCCGTCACCGGTGCGCAGGCGGAGGGGGAACCGCCAGAAGGGAACGAGATCCCACCCTGGGTCGTCGGGCCATGGAATGTGGCCGTACTCCACGTCCACCTTGCGGCCTTCGGTGACCCCGCAGACTCGATGGCAGTTGTGGCAGAAGTGGAGAACGGCGTCGGGATCGAAAGGAAACTCCTGCCCGCAGGTCGGGCACTCCATGGGCACGAAACGAAGTCCCGCGCCGGGCTCTCGTGCCGTCTGCGGCAGCTCGACGAGCCGGGTCGCATCGAGGGCCGGCGCCGGTCCTACAACCGAGCCGGCGGCACTGTCGAGAAGGACGATTTCGTCGATGTCCGGACCGCGAACCTCGGCGATCCACCATGGTCGCCACACCACCGCCGTCACCTCGCGCGTGAACCTCGAGCCGAGCTTGATGGTCTGGATATCACGCGCCAACCGTTTGCGATCGAGATCGCCGAACGCGTGGACCAGATCTTCGTCATCTCCCTCGAGCGGCAGGGACAGCAGCTCGGTTGAGAGGTCGGCCGCCGGTCGCAGCGTCTTCAGGTAGCTGAGCTTTCCCATTGGTGGCAGGTCGAGTGTGTTGACGGCGCTGACGGCGGCCTCGATGGTCCCGACATCGAACCGCAGGAGCTTCTCCTGGTCGCGTTGCGAGCGCCCGAATGCCGCCTGGTACAGCGTTCCCATGCCGTGCCGGTAGGGGGTCAGGAAATGCAACGTCGTGCCCACGAGGAGGTTTTCCGCGAGCTTCGATCGATAGCGGTCGGCCTTCCTCGATACCATGGCTTCGGCCGCACCGATGGCTGCGTCGAACTCTGTCCGGTTGACCAGGGCGCCCGACGGACTCGCCTCGGTGGCGCTCCCCGCCAGGGGGGCGACGGTCCTGCGGTAGAGGTCGAGGTAGTAGCGGTATCGATAATGGTCGAGGAGGGCTTCGCGCAACACGTTTGCGTCGTACACCCTTTCGGGCAAGGTCACGAACAAAGTCTCCTCGTGACCCACCACGAGGTGGTCGCTGCCGCAATACGAGCAGTGCGCCATGTGGTGGAGCACCGGAACAGGCACTGCCGCTCCGCACTCGGTGCATTTTACCTCGACGCAGTAATGGGTCTCGATGACAGTCTCGTCCTCTTCCTCGGTTGCCGTGATTCGCGCGGTCGGCGGTGCGGGCTTCCGTGATGTCGACGGGTCGGATTCGGGAATCCTCCGGCGCAGCTTCTCGATACGGCGGTCGGTTCCCGCGAGCGGGCTCAGCGCGGTGTGGAAAAGAGCCCAGCACCCGCCGACCACCATGCTCGGGGCGTACATCCAGATGTTCTGAGTCCCTCCCGCGAGGATCAGGCTGAATTGCGCGAACACCACGCCCAGCACGATCTCGATCGTCGGCCGTCCTGCAGCCGCGAGCCCGGCGCCGGGCAGGATCGTATTGAGAGCGATCAGAACCTGTGGTTTCGGGTTTCTCGGTCGAATCAGAAAGGCGGCCAGTACGGCAGCCAGCGGTGGCAGTAGGAACGAGACGATACCCCATCCCGGAGTCACAGGAGGTCCTTCGCCGTGACCTCGCCGCGGGCAAGCGCCTTGAGGAGCGGTACGAGCTTCTGGGTGTCGTCGATGCCGTATTCAGGGTCGGCAAGAGCTCCTTCGAGAAGGGAGGAAAGGGCCTGAAAGGTAGTCCGGTCATCGGCGTCATCACTCACTATCGCCCGGCAGGCATCGAACTCCACGCCCTGTGGAATGTCACCCGTCAACACGCGTTGTACGAGACATCGACGTATTTCTGATTCCCGGAGTTTCATGCCCTTCGCCGTCTCCCATGATAGCGATCCCGGAGCAGTGGTTGTCCCCAGGAGTCAAAGAAAAGAGATTCCCATGAGTGATCTACGTGGCAAGAGAGTGATTATTTCGGGGGCTTCGAGCGGAATAGGCCTCGAGACCGCAAGAATGCTGGTTCGCGGTGGGGCCGAGGTGGGGCTCGTCGCGCGAACGGCCGAGCCCCTGGCGGCGGTTGCCGAGGAGCTCGGTGACGCGGCGTGGGCGCGGGCGGGCGATGTCGCCGACCCCGATTCGGTTCGAGGGCTCGCCGAGGAAGCCGCGAATCGTTGGGGAGCGGTCGACGGTCTCGTCAACAATGCCGGAGTTGCTCCAATGGCGACCCTCGATGCGACCGAGACCGAGGTCTGGGATGAGACCTTTGCAGTCAACGTGCGTGGTCCTTTTCTCCTCTGTCGCGAGCTCGGGGAGATGCTCCGCCAGGGGGTGGGATCGGCTGTCGTCAACGTGTCCTCGACCCTGGCCGTCAAGGCGATCCCCGGCATGGCGGCGTACAACGCCAGCAAGGCGGCGCTCAATCAGCTCACCAGATCGTTGGCCTTGGAGTGGGCGCCCGAGGTGCGGGTCAACGCGGTCATGCCGGCGGTGGTGGATACGCCGATTCACGCGCTGCGCGGTATGACATCGGAGCAGGTGAAGGAGATGGGGGGACTCCACCCGCTCGGACGGGTCGGACGGCCGGCGGATGTGGCAGCGATGATCATTTTTCTGCTCTCGGACGCAGCGGCTTGGATGACGGGAACGGTCATTCCGGTTGACGGAGGGATGCTCGCGGGCTGAGGGAAGTTATGAGTTTTGAGTTATGAGTTTTGAGTTATCGCCCGCAGCTTCCGCGGACTCTTGG
>JAIVTZ010000563.1:0-297 GCA_049188105.1 Deltaproteobacteria bacterium
AATCGTCTGCAAAGAGGGACGCGACTCGATGACAGCTACGAATCTTGCCGGACTGCTCCGAGCCCGCAAATCTCACCAGCTTTCTGCTGCGGTCTGCGATGCACCGCACCCAGCGGGGTTTTCTCGCCTCGGGGTGCTCGACGTACTGTCAAGTACGACTCCGCGCCCCTCGGGTCGTAAACGCCGCTGGGCACGGCACCTCGCCGCCCTCGCCACGAAAGCTGGTGAGATATGCGGGCTAGCGCGAATGGCGATGTTGCCCGACCCCGACGACGGCTCCTTCTGGATGCCGCCGCA
>JAIVTZ010000563.1:305-3069 GCA_049188105.1 Deltaproteobacteria bacterium
AAATCGTCTGCAAAGAGGGACGCGACTCGATGACAGCTACGAATCTTGCCGGACTGCTCCTGGCCCGAATGGCGATGTTGCCCGACCCCGACGACGGCTCCTTCTGGATGCCGCCGCAGGCTTCGACCGTCGCCCGGAGCGTTGATTGGCTTTTCAACTTCATTCTCGCGATATCGGTCTTCTTCTTCATTCTCATCGTCGTCGTGATGGTGGTCTTTGTGCTCAAGTATCGTCGGCGCGAAGGTCAGCAGGCCGAGAGCTCTCCGAGTCACAACACCGCCCTCGAGATTACCTGGACGGTGATCCCAGTGGTCCTCGTGATCGTGATCTTTTTCTTCGGCTTCAAGGGCTACCTCGACATGGCGACGCCGCCGGCCAACGCGTACGAGGTCCTGGTTGAAGGGCAGAAGTGGAAGTGGAGCTTCACCTATCCAAACGGCTATGTCGACGAGAACCTGCATGTCCCCGT
Organism: Deltaproteobacteria bacterium; assembly: GCA_049188105.1. Taxonomy (GTDB): domain Bacteria; phylum Acidobacteriota; class Thermoanaerobaculia; order Thermoanaerobaculales; family Sulfomarinibacteraceae; genus Sulfomarinibacter. The sequence goes on from JAIVTZ010000563.1 coordinate 775, forward strand.
CCACCGACCGGTGCGGCTGGTCATGTCGTCCGCCGACGTCATCCACAGCCTCTACGTGCCGGCCTTCCGAATCAAGATGGACGTCGTTCCGGGGCGCTACACGAAGGCCTGGTTCGAGGCCACCGAGCCCGGCGAGTACGATCTTTTCTGCGCCGAGTACTGCGGCACCAGCCACTCGGACATGTTGGCCCACGTCGTCGTGCACCCGCCGGGGGAGTTCGAGATCTGGCTCGAGAAGGCGTCGAACTTCCTCGAGACCATGACCCCGGTGGATGCCGGCCGCAAGCTCTTCCAGGTGCGCGGCTGCCAGCAGTGCCACAGCATGGACGGCTCGGCCAAGACCGGACCGACCATGCTGGGAGTCTTCGGGCGCACCGAGAACATGGCGGACGGCGGCACGGTGACGGTTGACGAGAACTACATTCGAGAGTCGATCCTCGAGCCAAACGCCAGGGTGGTGGCCGGTTTCGAGCCCGTCATGCCGACCTATCAGGGGCGGCTCAAGGACGCCGAGATCATGGCGATCATCGAGTATCTCAAGGCCCCGGAAGGGGCCTCTCAGGAGGAGTAGGAACCGATGGCAGACGCGAACCCAGTCCTCACCGGAGACGGCCAACCCGCCGGTCCCGGTACACGCGACAGCTACCTGAACCACGGCAAAGGGGTTCTCTCGTGGCTGTTCACCCTCGACCATAAACGCATCGGCATTATGTATTTGGCGGTGATACTGTCGTCGTTCTTCCTCGGCGGTGTCTTCGCGATGTTCCTGCGCACCGAGCTGTTGACGCCGGGCCAGACGATCATGACCGCCGACACCTACAACAAGATGTTCACGCTCCACGGCGCGGTGATGATCTTTCTCTTTATCATCCCGGGGATCCCGGCGACCCTCGGGAACTTTGTGCTGCCGCTGATGCTCGGGGCCAAGGATGTGGCCCTACCGCGTCTCAACCTCGCCAGCTTTTGGCTGTGGATGATCGGTGCAACCGTTGCGGTGGCCTCCATCATCATCGGCGCCGTCGACACCGGCTGGACCTTCTACACGCCGTACTCCACATCCACCGGGACCGCGGTTGTCGCCATGACGCTCGGCGCCTTCATCCTCGGCTTTTCGTCCATCTTCACCGGTCTCAACTTCATCGTCACCATCCACAAGATGCGGCCGGAGGGGATGACCTGGTTCCGCATGCCGCTCTTTCTGTGGGGAATCTACTCGACCGCGATCATCCAGGTGCTGGCAACGCCGATCCTCGGCATCACGCTCCTGCTCCTGATCGCCGAACGGACGTTGGGCGTGGGCATCTTCGACCCGGCGCTCGGCGGCGACCCGGTGCTGTACCAACACTTCTTCTGGTTCTACTCGCACCCCGCGGTCTACATCATGATCCTGCCTGCGATGGCGATCATGAGCGAGGTGATCTCGGTTTTTTCCGGCAAGCACATCTTCGGCTACAAGTTCATCGCCTGGTCGTCGATCGCGATCGCGCTCCTCAGCTTTCTGGTCTGGGGCCATCACATGTTCGTTAGCGGCCAGTCGAGTCTGACCAACATGATCTTCTCGGCCCTGACCTTCTCGGTCGCGATTCCGTCGGCGGTCAAGGTCTTCAACTGGCTGGCCACCATGTACAAGGGATCGATCCGGCTCGCGGCGCCGATGCTCTACGCGCTGTCGTTCCTTTTCTTGTTCGCGATCGGCGGGCTCACCGGCCTCTTTCTCGGCTCGTTATCTACCGACATCCACCTCCACGACACTTACTTTGTGGTCGCCCACTTCCACTACGTCATGTTCGGCGGCACGGTGATCGCCTTCCTTGCCGGCATCCACTACTGGTGGCCGAAGATCTTCGGGCGGATGTACTCGGAGCGCTGGGCGCAGGTCTCGGCGCTGTTGATCTTCGTCGGCTTCAACCTCACCTTCTTCACCCAGTTCGTGATGGGCAGCCACGGCATGCCGCGGCGTTACTACAACTACCTTCCGGAATTCACCGCCTACCACCAGGCCTCGACGGTCGGTTCGTTCATCCTCATGGCCGGTTTCTTGATCATGGCGGGCTATCTTCTGCACTCCCTGGTGCGGGGTGAACGGGCGCCGGCCAATCCGTGGGGCGGGGCGACTCTCGAGTGGGAGACCGCCTCTCCACCGCCCTACTTCAACTTCGAGCACGAGATGCTGGCGGGCGATCCCTACGACCTCGATGCACTGCGCTGGGACCCGTCGATCAAGGGTTACGTGCGCCGCGACCCGAGCTCGGCCACCGTCGCTTCGGGTGGGACGGACTGATGGTGGAAAACGCC
>JAIVTZ010000564.1:0-3051 GCA_049188105.1 Deltaproteobacteria bacterium
GCGCCGGCGTCGGCCTCATGCTCGACGGCCACACCCACGGCGGCCAGATCTGGCCCAGCCACTACCTCGTCCGCCGCATCTTCCCGCACATGGCCGGGGTCCGCAAGGTCGGTGAAATGACCCAGGTCGTGAGCCGAGGCGCCGGTCGCTGGGGCCCGCCCATGCGCCTCTTCGCCCCGTCCGAGATCTACCGCATCACTCTGCGATCGCCAGAGAATGCGCAATAGTATTGTCAGTCGCGCCGACCGGTGCTAGAGTTCCCCCCGCGCCAACGTAGCTCAGGGGTAGAGCAGCTGATTCGTAATCAGCAGGTCGTCAGTTCGAATCTGACCGTTGGCTCCATTTCCCCCTCGGTACCCCCGTCACACGACCCTGTTACAACGATGACCCATCGATCAGCCGGTTCAGATACCCATCGAGGTACTTGATCAGGTAGATGAAGCGGCCGAAGCGCTTGTTTCGGGTCTGGCGGTGGTAGTAGCGGTAGTAGATCTGCTGCATGATCACGACGAGGCGGAAGACGCCGTAGATGCGGTAGAAGTCGAAGGTCTCGATCTCGATGCCGGTCTTGCGGCAGTAGTAGTCGACGACCTCGTCCCGGGTCATCATGCCCTCGAGGTGGGTGGGCTGGAGGCGGGTCAGCCGGAGCAGCAGCGGGTCTTTCTTTTCGATCCAGTAGGCGAGGCTGTTGCCGAGGTCCATCAGGGGATCGCCGATGGTGGCCATCTCCCAGTCGAGGACGCCGATGACCTCGAGCGGATTGTCCGGATCGAGGACCACGTTGTCGAAGCGGTAGTCGCCGTGGATCACAGAGGCCCCGACCTCGGGCGGCATCTTCTCCTCCAGCCACCGCATGACCCGGTCATATGAGGGCGCGTTCGGGGTGCGGGCATCGACGAAGCGGCGGCTCCACCCCTCGATCTGGCGTCTGACGTAGCCCTCCGGTTTACCGAGATCGCCGAGCCCCGCGCTCTTGTAGTCGATCGAGTGGAGGTCGATCAGCCGGTCGACGACGTTGCGGCAGAGCCGCGCGGTCTCCTCGCGTGACAGGCGCATCCCGCGCGGCAGGTTCTTGCGCAGGATCACGCCGTCGAGGCGCTCCATGAGGTAGAAGTCGCAGCCCAGGACGCCCTGGTCGTCGCAGAAGGCGAGGACCTTCGGCACGTATGGGTAAACGCCCGCGAGCGCAGTCAGCACCCGGACCTCGCGCGACATGTCGTGGGCGGTCTTGGCCTTGCGGCCGGTGGGCGGTCGGCGGAGCACCATCTCGCGGTCGCCGGCCTTCACGAGGTAGGTGAGGTTGGAGGCGCCGGATGGAAACTGCGAGACCTCGAACGGGCCCTCGCAACCTGGGATCTCCGATTTCAGGAAGCTCTCGACGGCTGCGAGATCGAGCTCCTCGCCCTCGCGCACGGGGCGCGTCGGATCGGTCACCGGTCCTTGTACTCCGAGAGGATCCTCCGCGCGAGCGACAGCTTCTGCACCTCGTCGGGACCGTCGTAGATCCGCGCCGCGCGCTCGTGGCGAAAAAAGAAGGCGAGGATGGTGTCGTCGGTCATCCCCAGCCCACCGTGGATCTGGAGGGCGCGGTCGACGACCTTCTGCATGGCGCCGGCGACCACGAACTTGATCATCGAGATATCCTGGCGGGCCTCCTTCCACCCGAGCTGCTCGATCTTCCAGGCGGTGTGGAGGGTCAGCAGCCGGGCGCCCTGGATCTCGGCCCGGCACTCGGCGATCCAGGCCCGCACGATGTCCTTGTCGGCGAGGGTTTCGCTGGGCGAAATGGGCCGCGACACCGCGCGCTCACACATCAGATCGAAGGCGCGGTTGCAGATGCCGATCCACCGCATGCAGTGGTGGATGCGCCCGGGGCCCAGCCGCTCCTGGGCGATCACGAAGCCCTGGCCCTCCGGTCCGAGCAGGTTTGATCGCGGCACCCTACATGAGTGGTAGAGGATCTCGGCGTGGCTGAAGTAGTCCTCGCCGGCGTGGCCCATGATGTTGATGTTTCGTACCAGGTCGAAGCCGGGGGTGTCGGTGGGCACGATGATCATGCTCGCGCGCCGGTGCGGCGGCGCCTCCGGGTCGGTGATCGCCATGACGATCGCGAAGGCGGCGCCGTCGGCCGCGGTCGTGTACCACTTCTGGCCGTTGATGACGTAGTCGTCGCCGTCTTCGACCGCGGTCGTTTCCATCATCACCGGGTTCGAGCCCGGCATCTCGACCTCGGTCATCGAAAAGCAGCTGCGGATCGAGCCCGCAACCAGCTGCTTCAGGTACCGCTCCTTTTGCTCGGGAGAGCCGTAGAGGTGGAGGATCTCTACGTTTCCCGCATCCGGCGCATGGCAGCCGAAGACGAAGTGGCCGAGCGGCGTCCGGCCGAGGGCCTCGGAGACCAGGCCGAGATCCACGAGATCCAGCCCCATGCCGCCGAGCTCCCGTGGGTGGCCCGGCGCCCACAGCCCCATCTGTTTGACCATCTCGCGCTTCTTCTCGATCGCCGGCAGAAGAGATCGAAAACCCTTGGTGAGAAAGGCGGTCTCCATCGGCACGAGCTCGGCGTTGACAAACTCGTCGATCAGGCCCAGGGCGGCCTCCATCTTCTCGGAAAGCTCGAAATCCACTGTGCCTCCCAAACCCGGCGGAGCCGGAACAAAAGAGGTCCGGCTCCGCCGGGAGCCGTTAGCTCTTAGCCATTAGCTCACGCCGAACGCGTTACGTCCAACCCAATACTGACTACCCTTCGCTTCCTCTACGAATTCAATCGGTCGCGAAACACGGGCAGAAAGGCGCCTCGGCGCCCTCGATACTACACCCCAATTTTGATGGGGTGCACTAGACTGGTCGCAACGATGCAGAAGATAGTCGGCATTCTCGGTGGCATGGGTCCGGAGTCGACCGCGGTTCTGCTCAAGCGGATTACGCGCCGCACCCCTGCGGCCGTAGAGCAGGACCATCTTCGGATCATCATCGATTCGAACCCCAAGATCCCCAACCGCACCGATGCGCTCCTGTTCGGTAATTTGAAACCGGTTATCGACGCACTCC
>JAIVTZ010000565.1:0-3023 GCA_049188105.1 Deltaproteobacteria bacterium
CCTGAACCCTGAACCCTGAACCCTGAACCCTGCGCCCTGCGCCCTGCCCCCTGTGCCCTGCCCCCTGTGCCCTGAGCCCTGGGCCCTTGCGATTGAGCTACAATCCGCGCCATGATGATCCCTGTTGTCCGCCGTGTGTCGTTGGGTGTCCTCTTCGCTCTGTTGACTGTCCTCATCCTCGCTCCGGTTTCGCCTCTCGATGCCGCGGAGGAGGCGGTGGCCATGCAACCGGTCGAGCGGATCCTGCCGTCGGGAGCGAAGGCCCTGCTGTGGCCGCGGCCGGGATCGGGAACAGTGCTGGTCACGGTGGCGGTGCCGGCCGGGTCCGAGGACGAGCCGCTCGAGATGGGCGGGCTTTCGCACTACCTCGAGCACCTGCTCTTCGACGGTTTCGACGCCCTCGACGAGCGGGGGGTGACCGAGGCCTTCGAACGACTCTCGGCCTACATGAACGCCTTCACCCGTGAGCAGACGACGGTGTACTTCGCCCTCGTGCCCCGTGAGGACGCGGTCGCCACCGCCGAGCTCATGGTCGGCATGCTCACTCGTTCCACGATCGAGGCCGCCACCTATGAAAAGGAGAAGAAGGTCATCCTCGAGGAGCTGGCCAAGGACCACGCGTCGCCCAACGGCCTCAAGGAGGAGAAACTGCGCTCGGTTCTCTGGGCGGGTACGCCACTCGAACACCCCGTGGGCGGAACGGTGGACACCGTCACGAACACTTCCCGCGACGAGGTGGTGAAATATTGGCGAACCCGCTATGTGCCCAGCGGCCACCGGATACTCATCACCGGTGACCTGCCGGTGGCCGGGCTGGAGGAGGTTCTGGCTCCGTTCGCCGGTCTCGAGGCCACGTCACGTCCTCCGAGACGCCAGGATTCGCTGGCGTGGCCGGGCTGGGGTGAATGGGCTGCGGCGCCGGCGCCCGAGGCGCCTGAGGGCGGCGGTGGCATGCCCGCGATGGGGATGGGCCACGGGATGCCCGGCGGCGACCCAGGTCCGGTCGGCGGTACCCTGGCCCTGGTAATGGCGGCCCCCGATTCGCTTGCTCGGTCGGCGACGTCGCTCGAGCTCGTCTCACGATGGCTGACCGATTCGTCGGGTCCGCTGGCAGCGGCCCTGATCCCGGAGTTTGCCCGCAGCCTGAGCGTGACCCGGATGCCGCGGGAACCGCGTGATCTGGTCGAAGTCCGCATCGAGGCCGCTGTCGGCGTAAATCCCGAAGTTCTCCTGGCGCGCACCCTCGGCGTCCTCGCGGCCGCTGCAGTTGGACCCGGGGACGGCGAGGTGCTCGCGATCCAGCGGGCCTGGACCGGAGAGCGGGCGCTCGACGGTCAGCGGCTGCACTACGCCGCAGTCTTCTACGGTGATGCTCTGGCCTCGACACGGGGCGATCTTGCCGAGGCGGTTGAACCGGTGGAGGTGGCCCCGGTGGAGGTGCGGACCGCCGCGGCGGAGCTGCTCACGGGCGGGGGAGACCGAACTCGCGCCGCGTGGCTGGGCGACGGAGGACCGGCTCAACGATCCCCCCTGCCCGATGCGATTGCGCCGGTTTCGAAAGACCGCCATTCGGCCCTCGAAGAGGGTCCCCTCGGCAGCCTCGTGACGACCCTTGACAACGGGCTCGTCGTCGGCATTCTTCCCGAAACGGGGGGTGCGGTGTTCGGGATCCATCTCCTGGTGGCCGATCGCACACTCTTCGAACCCGCGGACGCTCCCGGGGTGTCCGATCTCATCCACCGATTGCTGATCGGCGGCACGGTCCTCGGCGGGAGCCGTGATCTGGAAGGGCGGATCGAACGTGCAGGCCTCGAGATCAAGCCCGCGGACTCACCGGCGATTCCCTTCGACAACCGTTACCACGTACCGGACTTCTCCTACCTCCGCATCGAAGGACCGTCCGACAGTCTCGCCGACGGATTCGAGATCCTGGCCGAGATGGTTCGGGTGCCGGCGTGGGACGAGGAAGGTTGGCGTGCGGCCGTCGACGGCCATCGCGCGGAACGCAAGGCCGATAACCGGGGCGGAGAGAAGGCCAAGCAGCTCTTCTTCGCCACCCTTCTGGGGGCCGAGAACCCGCTTGCGAAACCGGTGTCGGGCCCGCTGGACGCCCCGATTGCAGACGAGGCCGAGATCAGGGCGCTGTGGGAGAGTTGGCCGAACGGCTACTTTGCCCCCGATCGGTTGGTGCTGACGGTGGCGTCGCCGCTTCCCGCCGGCCAGACTCTCGAGCTGATCAGAGACTCGTTCAGCGGGGGACCGGCAGCCGAACCCCGGCGCGGACCGTATCCGGCGCCGCAACCGGCCGCCATCCCACCGATTGTCGAGATTGGCGATGCCCCCCAGGTGACTCTTCTGTGGGGGCGGATCGCCGACGTTGCAGTGGCCGATCGGGCGCCCCTGCTGGTGGCCGTCGATGCGCTCTCCGACCGGATGACGGCGGTGATTCGTGAGCGCGAGGGTTTGGCTTATCGTCTCGGCGCCGGGGTCCGCGCCGTCCCCGGTGGCGCCTGGATTCTTTCCGCGTCGGTAGGAACGCGCCCGGAAAACAGTGAACGGGTTGCCGTTCTCCTCGAGGAGCTGGTTGTCAGGCTTTCCGAGGAGCCGATGTCGACCGACGATCTGGCGCGTCTCAACGCCCGTCGTCGTCGCAGCCGAATGCTGCGCGGTTTGTCGGCGGCGTCGCGCGCCTACCGTGTCGGACGCTCCCTCTTCGAGGGTGACGCCTCGCCGTTGGCGGTGGACGAGGCGGCCTTTGCGGCGGTGACCCCGGCGCAGGCTCAATCTGCGGCGCGGAAGTACTTGGTTCCAGGGGACATGCTGCTGGTAGTCACGCCGTAACAGGATACAAGATACAAGATACAAGATACAAGATTCAAAGTTACCCTCTCGCCCATGGATCGGGCACCATGTGCCTGTATCTTGCGTCTTGAATCCTGCGCCTTGTGCATCTTGCATCTTGTATCTTGTATCTTGCATCTCTCGCCGCCACGGTATGATCATTGGCCGTGACGGAAGAGACC
>JAIVTZ010000566.1:0-3019 GCA_049188105.1 Deltaproteobacteria bacterium
CACAAGGCGCTGACCGTGATCGCCGACAAGATCCTCACCGGCGACCTCAACATCCCGCGCGAGAGCTCGATGGTCACCCTGCGCGACATCATCCGCTCGGGCAAGCTCAAGCTCGACCCGAGCCGCAACGACTTCCCGGTCACCCTCCACGACCCGTGCAATCTGGTGCGGTTGATGGGGATAGTGTCACCCCAGCGCGAGATCCTGGAAGCAATCCTGCCGCCGGGACGCTTCCGCGAGATGACGCCGCACGGGGTCGAGAACTACTGCTGTGGCGGCGGTTCCGGTTTCGCCATCATGTCCGGCCACAACTTCTCCGACTGGCGCCACCGTATGACCGGCCGCAAGAAGTTCCGGCAGGTGTTGGAGGCCTTCGCCGACGAGCCGATGGACATAGAGCATCCGAAGTACCTCTGTGCGCCGTGCTCCAACTGCAAGGGGCAGCTCCGCGACATCATCGCCTACTATGATGCCTGGGAGAAGGCCGGGATCTACTATGGCGGCCTCGTCGAGCTCATCGTCAACGCGATGGTGGACGCCAAGCCGGGCTTCATCGACTGGGAGTGGCACTAATTCGGATTTCGAATTTCAGATTTCGAATTTCGGATTTTCCACCCAACCTCCCACCGGAAATTGGCGCACGCGGCTGTCCTGACCACCTCGTGTGAAGAATTGCAAATTGCGAGACTCCTCGTGCCTTGAACATTGCATTCTGCAAGGTTTGTGTTCTCGCGCCGATAGTGTCTGATTTCCCATCTCACTAAAAAAAAAGGGACTTCCTTCAAATTCGTGAGTTGCTTCGCCATGGCACGGCCATTGCACTAGCGGGCGGGCGACGAAGGGAGCGACTCGATGCTCGATCGCGAGACCTGGAGTTGGGACACAGGGAAGAAGGTCATCAGCGACCTCGGCGCCGTGCGGGATCAGTTCGCCGATGTTCACGAGTGGGCGGTGAGTGCCGACGGCGAGCGGATCGCGGCGCCGGTGCTCACGGCTCCGGATGTTTTTCGGGTGTGGGTCAACGGCGCTCTCTGGGAGGGTGAGTACGAGAAGGCCTGGCACCTGGTCTTTGGACCCGACGGACGTTTGACCGCCCTGGTTCGGGTCGATGACGAATGGACGGTGGGGATTGACGGCGAGCTCTGGGATTCGCGATGGGAGTTTGCCTGGAACCCGACCTTCAACCGTGATGGCAGAGTGATTGCGGTTCAGATCAAGGACAACATGGAGTACACCGTTGCGGTCAACGGTCAGCCCTGGGAGCAACGGTTTCATTCCTCGAGAGGTCTCGCCGTCAGTGACGACGGCGGCACGGTGGCCGCCCTGGTCCAGGTGGAGCCGCTGGCCGAGGCCGACATCGTCGGTTTCATGGAGGGCACCTGGAGCGTGGCGGTTGGCGGCGCGCCGTGGGAGCGGAAGTTCATCAACGCCTATGGGTTGGCGATCAGCCCCGGCGGCGACCGCGTGGCGGCCGAGGTTCGCCTCGATATCTGCGAATACACCCTGGCCGAGAACGCGGCGATTTGGGAGACCAGCTTTGGGTCGGTTTGGGAGCCGGTGTACCGGCCGTCGGGGAAGAGCTTGCTGGCGCCGGTGCGCGTCAACGGCGCCTGGACGATCGCCGAGAACGGTGAGCCGATCTGGGAAGGCCGGTACATGCAGCTGTGGAATCAGCGGTTGAGCCCGGATGGAAAGCGTATCGCGGCCGTCGTGGCGCCGAGCTTTGGCGGCTGGACGGTGGCCGTCGACGACCGATCATGGGACATCACCTTTGACAACCTCGTGCTGCCACCGGTTTTCTCGCCGGACGGCCGGCGGGTTGCGGCGACCATTCGCGACAAAGCTGTGTGGAGTCTTGCTGTGGATGGCAAGGTGTGGCCGGAGGGCTACGACATGGTGTGGGATCCGGTCTTTTCGCCCGACGGCGAGTTGGTGGCCGCCAAGGTGGAACGCGATGGCCGCTTTGCCATCGCGATCGACGGCCGCCCGTGGAGTCGCTGGTACGAGGGTCTGTGGGAGCCGGTCTTTTCGCCCGACGGAACGCGGCTGCTGATCCGGGCGGTGGAAGACGGCGTCTATTTCCGGCAGGTGGTCCCGGTTGCCGCGGACTTTCAGGGCTGATCGGAGGAGGAAGAATGTACGAGTTCATTCAAGGCCCTCTGGTCTGGATCGCGTTTATCGGGTTCTTCGGCGGCATGGCCTACCAGTTCGTAACGATGGCCCGGCTGGCGAGGAAGGACAAGGTGGTCTACAAGACCTTCGACCTCAAGTACGGCCTCCGTTCGATTCTCCACTGGGTGATCCCGTTCGCCGGGGTCAATATGCGGAAGAACCCCTTGTACACATTGCTGTCCTACGCCTTCCACATCTGTGTGTTGGCGACCCCGGTTTTCCTGCTGGCGCACGTTGTCCTGTGGCGGGCATCGTGGGGCGTGAGCTGGTGGAGCCTGCCCGACAAGGTGGCCGACATCATGACCCTGGTGGTGATTTTCGCGTCTCTTTTCTTCATCGTCAGGCGTCTGGTGCGGCCGGAGGTGCGCAACGTCAGCTACTGGTCGGATTTCTTCCTCGCCCTCCTGGTGATGGCGCCGTTTGTCACCGGCTTTGCCGCGCACTACCAGTGGTTTCCCTATCGGGGGATGCTCATCGCACACATTGTGTCCGGCGCCCTGTGGCTGCTGCTCATCCCGTGGACGCGGCTCATCCACATGATGTGGTTCCCATTTACGCGGGCCTACATGGGGAGCGAGTCCGGCGCGGTGCGCCACGCGAGGGACTGGTGATGATGCATATCTATGGATCGTACTCGACGGGGGAAGAACGGCATGGCTGATCTTCAAGACATTCAGGTCATCGATCCCGGGGTGGACGACAGCATCGCCAAGCTGACGCCGGAACGGATCGAGAAGACCATCAACGAGGTTCTCACCAAAGAGTCGGCGGCGCGGCTCCAGATCTACCTCGAGACCTGTGTCCACTGCGGTCTGTGCGCAGACTCGTGCCAGAGCTACATTTCGCG
>JAIVTZ010000567.1:0-3015 GCA_049188105.1 Deltaproteobacteria bacterium
ATGACGCCGACGAGGAGCCGCCGTTGCGAATGCTGGTTGACATCGAGTGGGACTCGGTAAAGCGGGACTTTGCGGGCTGGGTTTCCGACCTCGTGACTGCAGCAGGATCCTGACGAACTGGACCGATTCGAAACTCGTAGTGTCTTCGTGCCTTCGGGTTTCCATGGGCGGGCTTTCCGCCTTTGCGTTGATTTGGCAGGAGGACGCAGGCTGTATCAGTCCGTGGTATCGCCCTCCAGCTTGTACAACGTATTGAACAGCAGCTTGAAGGTCCTGAGCGGCTGGGCGCGGTGCTGGGCGCGGAAGCCAATCAGGATCACGCGGCCCTTGCCGACCGAGAACTCCACCACCGCGGCCCGTTTCTCGAGCAGCTCGCCGCCCTCGAGATAGCCGCTGACGAGGATGTCCTTGTCGTCATCCGGGTAGCGGGCGATGACCTTGCGCTCGAACCGCGGGTCCGGGACCCGGGTGCGGAAGGCGGGCGAATCCGCGAAGTAGACGACCTCCTCTGGAAGCATCCCGAAGCTCAACGGGCTCTCCGTATTCATGAACACGCGGAGCGACGATCCCGGACAGTTGAAGCGGTCGCCCGAGACCTTGTCGAGGACATTGCTCACCGGCAGCTCGAAGAGGTCGATGAAGTACTGGCTCGAGGAGTCGAGCGCTACAACGGTGCCGCCGGCCTGGACCCACTTCTTGATGCGTTCGCCGCCCTTGGTCTTCTTGACCTCGTCTTTCTTTTTCTTGGCCTTTTCATCCGGTTTCGGGAGCGTGTCGATGCCTCCGGAGTACTTGGGTGGCATCGGCGTCCACCGGCGGCGGTAGCGGCTCTCCTTGGCGGGCTCGCCCTCGGCGATGATCGAAGGAGATACATCGGGGAAGAGCAACACGTCGATGTTGTCGGCGAACTCTCCAGAGCGAATCTCCTCGTTGTCGAGGTTGGCGAATGGGAAGTCGTAGTCCTCGAGCACGAACCGGGTCCACCCTTCGTCCATGCTCGCGACCCACGGCTTGTAGAGTCCGACCCGCGCGCCCCTGACCCGCCACATCGTGACGTCGGGAGACGCTGCCAGCGAACGGACGGGAAGGTGGAGCTCGGCGATCATGGCGGACAGAGCCCCCGCCTTCATTTCGTCGGCCGCGATATAGACGTCGCCACGATTCCCGGCGTCGGTGTCGGTGGCGAGACGGTGAACTGTGTGTCCCTGAGCCAACAGGCGGTTGACGGCCGTGTAGGCGCTATCGGCGGCGGCCGGGATGAGGAAGCCGGCGGCAGACTCGTCGAGTTGGGCGGTCGGCCACGAGGGCTCGGTCAGTCGCTCGAGCGAGCCGACCGGTGGTTCGGTCGCCTCGACGATCTCGACCCCCATCGAGATTGGCAGTGACCACGAGGTGACGTCGTAGGGCGGCAGGATCGCTCCGTCAGTGGCGGCCCGGACCTCGGGGTAGCGCTGCGGGCGCAGCATGGTCAGAAGGAAGGGCCGATACGGCTGCGCAACCGGGATGACGGTGGTGCCTTTGGGGTAAATGGAGTAGCCGACCACGAGCGGCTCGCCGGCCCGCATCACCTCGACCCCGTGCCGCAGGAGAAGCTCCACCAATCGCCCGGCCGCCACCGGATCGTGCTGCTCGGGCGGGATGACAAAGGCGTAGGGAGGTTCGGACTCGCCGCGCGCGATCGACTCGCGCGCCATCCGGTCCATATTGCGCAGGATGGACGCCCGGTTTTCTGCGCACGCCTCGGCAAAGGCCCAGGTTGCCACCAGCTCGTAGTCGACGATGTCGCGCAAACGCCACCAGCCGCCTTCCCATGGCGACGGGAAGTTGGAGCGGCGGCCATACTCCGGGAGTCCCTTGGCGCCGCCGCGCAGCTCGCCGGGATCGACGAAGATCGGGGTCGCGATGCGGGCGCTGGCAACCTCGGTCAGCAAGCCGGTGACGTTCTTCCACCAGGCCGTGTTGCGGGTAGCGCCGGGCCAGTAGCTGTCGAAGATCATGTTGTGGCCGACGCCGGTCTTGCCGGCCTCCTCGAGGCGCAGGCTCATGTTGGTGCCGAGGGCGTCCGCCTGGCGAAAGACCAGCGAGTGGACCTCCGGATTTAACGGGTCGGCCTGGGGCGGCACGAACATCCGGGGCCCGGTGGAGCCCATCTGGTGCTCATCGAGGAAGGCCTGCGGGAACCAGCGGTGGTAGAGCATCTCGTTCACCACCCGCGTCTCTTTCTGGGTGAGCATGTAGAAATCACGGTTGTTGTCGTGGCCCACGTAGTGCTGGTAGAGCCACGGCATGCGGCCGCCCTCGTACTCGGTTCCGAGCCACTTGTTGTACCAATCGACGACCATCAGCTGGCCGTCGGGATTGATCGACGGCATGATCAGGAGGACCAGGTCCTCCATCCAGGCGAGCTTCTCCGGATCGTCGGTGGTCGCAAAATCGTGCACGAGCTCGGTCACCATCTGGGTGCTGCCGACCTCGGTCGAATGGATGCTGCAGGTGACCAGCGCGATCACCTTGCCCTCGTCCACCAACTGCTGCGACTGCTCAGGACTGAGGTCACCTGGTTTGGCAAGGAGGCGGGCGATCTCGCGCAGCCGCTCCAGATTCGCCTGGTTTTCCTTTGAGGTGAGAACCACCACCTTCATCGGGTTGCCGAGGGTCGAGCGCCCCGCGTCCTCGATCGACACACGATCCGATGCGGCGGCCACCGTATCGAGATAGGAGAGCACCTCGGGATAGGGGATCAGCTTACGATCGGCGCCGACCTCGTGCCCGAATACCTCTGCTGGAGTCGGGATGTCGGCGCCCGCCCAGCAGGGGCCGCTCACGCACAGGATCAAAGCTGTTATGAGGAATCTCATCATGCCTCCTTCAAAATGTCGCCCTGGGCGACGTCAAACGATTGTAGAGCAGCCAACGAGAGCTTGTGGCTTGAGGAGGTGAGGAGGTGAGGGGTGAGGAGGTGAGAGGTTGAAATGTTCAACGTCAGATGTTCAATCGTCCTTACGTCTAACCTCC
>JAIVTZ010000568.1:0-3009 GCA_049188105.1 Deltaproteobacteria bacterium
GAAAGACGTTGGCTCTCGAGATATCGGACGTCGTCGGCAAGCCCAAGGGCGACCTGAACGGCCGCGTTATGAAACTCGACGTGGCCGACGGCGAGGATGCGGTGAGCCTTCTCCGCCATGGCCACGAGCTCGTCCGCCTCGGCAACGGTGGTCGTGATGGGTTTTTCGACCAGCACGTGGCACCCGGCCTCGAGCAACGCGCCCGCGACCTCGCGGTGGGCGACGGTGGGTGTGGCGACGACCACCGCGTCGGCCTCGAAAACTTCATCGAGGGACGCCAGCGCTTGGACGCCGTGTTCTGCGGTGATGTCGGCCAACCGCTCGCGGTCGGCGTCGTAGGCGCCGAGGCAGTGCACCCCATCCATACCGGCGAGGATGCGGACGTGATGGCGGCCGAGGTGGCCGGTTCCGACGACGGCTGCTGTCACATGGTCTTTTCTCATGGCTGGCAAATATAGCAGGAGTACAATCCTCCGGCGGTGCAACGGGCAGATCCGGTGTGCAGAAAGGTGGATAACGATGCTCGACGTCAAAAAGCTCCTGACCGATGTTTTCGATCCCCAACCCGGCGAGGTGGTGACGTTCGTCGTTGACCTTCCCACCGACGAGACTGCCGACCACGAGGGATGGTCGGCCCGACGCGTCATGGCCGAGCGCTGGCGCACTGCGATGGCCGAGCTCGCCAACGAGCGAAACTTCACCGTGCAACCGATACTCAGCTTCGCAGCCACCGGCGCCAATAACGCCGATCTGCCGGAGAGGGCGCGCCTCGGCGACGACGAGGTCGATCTCGAGGAGGCTCTCAGGGCCTCGACCCTGGCGATCGCCATGACCGAGTTCTCGGCGACCGCGCCGCTGGCCCACCTCGCCGACGCCGAGGACGATTTCCGCGCCGCATCGATGCCGGGCGTCGAGGAGCGGATGGAGGGCACCGCCCTCGCCGCCGACTACTCGAAGGTGGCCGCGCACTGCAAGGCAATCTTCGATGTCATGCAGGGGGCGGTGCTGTGCGACGTACTCTTCTCAACAGGCCACCGCTGTTGGTTCGATCTCCGCCACCGCCAGGCGGAGATGGATGACGGTTTCCTGCCCCGCGGCAAGGAGGGCGACCGCATCATCAACCTGCCCTCGGGCGAGACCTTCATCGTTCCCTACGAGGGCGAGCACGAGGCGGTGCCGTCGTGGACCGCCGGTACCATCCCGGTGATCGAAGACGATGAGCTGGTCCTCTTCCACGTTGTCGCCAACAGCGTGGTGGTGATCGAGGGCGAGGGCCCGGTGGCGGATCATTATGCCGCCTTCTTCGACGCCGACCCGGCGCGCGCCAACATCGCCGAGGTGGCCTTCGGGGTCAACGACAAGGCGGAGGTCACCGGTTCGGTGCTCGAGGACGAAAAGGCTGGCTTCCACTGGGCCTTCGGCCGCTCGGACCATCTCGGCGGGGTGGTCGGCGTCGATGACTTTCAGAGCCCCGGCAACGTGGTCCACCAGGACATCGTCTATGCCGAGGGCAACCCCATCCAGGTCGAGCGCGCGGTGATTGTCCACCCCGACGGCCGCATGGTCGTCGTGATCGATGAGGCGGAGTACAAGCTCTAGGTGGAATTCGGAATTCGGAATTCGGAATTCGGAATTTGAAATGTAGGAATGCCGCGTGTCGCACAGCGCGAACATTTCCCGAGTGCGGTACCCTGTGGTCTCGATGAGGAGGTAGGTGATGGCTGATCAATTGACTCTGCTGGAGGCGGTCGAGCAGCGCGGGCCGTATGCGGTCTGGGAGCTGATGGACGACGACGAGAAGAAGGCGGCCGCGGTCGCGTTTTGGAACGAGGCCGACCGCGAGAGCCGGTCGGCCATCGAGGTCGCCCTCGCCCAGGACCTCAAGTTCCGTCCGCAGTCGGTGCGGCAACTATCGGCTGAAAGAGTCGCCGGGCGGCTCGTGCGGCTTGCCGATTCGCTGCCCGAGACAGTTCTGTTTCAATACCTCTTCCACCTCCACATGAGCGGCCGCCGGCCGCTGATGGTGGAGTATCTCGACGCTGTCGGTCTGCCCCACGACGACGGCGCCCTCGATCTGCCGGACGACTTCGAAGGACCCGACGGGGAAAAGGTCGAGGCCGCGGCTCGCGATTTGATCAAGGCCAGGGAGCACGAGGCGCTGGTCTACCTCGGGACGCTGATAGTCGCCGACACAGACTTCTGGAAAGCTCTCGAGCCGGTGCTCAAGGAGTACGCCGAGGACGGCACGAAGCTCTAATTCTCAGTTTTTAATTCTTAATTCTCAATGCCAGCCCACCCGACGGAACACGGGATGGAAATTAAGAATTGAGAATTGAGAATTGAGAATTTGAGAATGTGGCGCTGTTGCGGTCCGTTTCGTGGATGGTGATCGACGCCAGCTCGACGCCCTCGGGCAGCTCCGGCGCAACGCGTTCGTAAAACGCGCGGGCCAGGTTCTCGGCGGTCGGGATGATGTCCGAGAGCCAGTCGACCTCGATGTTGAGATGGCGGTGGTCGACCTCGGCCACCACCGCCCGGTTGAGGACGGCCTTGAGGTCCTTCATGTCGATGAGGTAGCCGGTCTCGGGATCGACCTCACCCGTGACCGCGGCCTCGATCACATAGTTGTGGCCGTGGCCGTGCGGGTTGTTGCACTTGCCGAAGACGCGCCGGTTCCACTCGTCCGACTGCGCCGGGTTGTGCAACCGGTGCGCCGCCTCGAAAAAGACCTTGACCGTGACCGTGGTTGTCATATCGCTCCCACCAGCGTAGCGCACACGCGCTCGTGAATATTCCAGACCCACCCACCCCGTTCAACCACAGAGGCACAGAGGACACAGAGAGAAACACAGAGGAAGGCATCGCAAACACGAAGGCACGAAGACACGGAGCCCGCCCACCCATCGCAATTTGCCCGCAGATCACGCAGATGAACGCAGATGGATGATCTCGAGACTCGGGCACGTAGCGAGGTCCCGACCGTCGTCGAACGACGTCCGGGGACCGCTG
>JAIVTZ010000569.1:0-3003 GCA_049188105.1 Deltaproteobacteria bacterium
CCTCCCTGAGCCGGTGGCGCTAGCCGAGTTTTCGACCGGCGAGATCATGGGTGAGAACGGCGACCGCCTCGCCAAGCGGCTCGGCATCACCCGCGAGGCACAGGACGAGTACGCCATGGTGTCTCATCTCCGCGCGGCTGCGGCCACCGATGACGGCCGTCTTCGGAGGCAGATCGTGCCGACCTTCCCATCCCCGAGATTCAAGGGGGTGAGCGCCGACAACGGGATCCGCGGCGATTCGACGATGGAGAAGCTCGGCACGCTCCGGCCCGCCTTCGATCGGAAGTTCGGCACCATCACCGCCGGCAACGCCTCGTATCTGACGGATGGCGGGGCGGCGGTCCTGCTGGCCTCGGAGGAGGCGGCCGAGCGCCTCGGACTGCGCCCGCTGGCCGTGCTCAAATCCTCGGCAGTGGCGGCGCTGGATCCCGTCGAGGAGCTCCTGCTGGGACCGGCTCTGACCGTGCCGCGGGCCCTCGACGCGGCCGGGCTCGAGCTCGATGAGGTCGAAGTCGTCGAGCTGCATGAAGCCTTCGCGGCCCAGGTGTTGGCGGTGCTGAAGCTCCTTGATGATGAGGAGTTCTGCCGTGACCGGCTGGGCCGCGATCGTCCGGTAGGGCGGATCGATCCCGACCGCCTCAACGCCTGGGGCGGGTCGCTGTCGCTGGGCCACCCCTTCGGCGCCACCGGCGCGCGCCTCATCACCAACTGCTGCCATCGCATGGAGGCCGAGAGGGCTCACTACGGACTGGTGGCAGCCTGTGCGGCGGGCGCGATCGGAATAGGACTAGTGCTGGAGAGAGCCTGATGCCAATGATTACGTTAGAGCATCGCGACGACGGGGTTGTTCTTGTCTGGCTGGACCACCCCGACAAGCCGGTCAACACCCTGTCACCGGCAGTGGTCGAGGAGTTCGCCGACACGGTGGCGCCGCTGCTCGATGACGCGGACGTGCGTGGCCTGGTGGTGGTGTCGGCCAAGCCCGATACCTTTATCGCCGGCGCCGATCTCGAGCTCATCGAGGGTCTCGGCGAGGCCGAGATCAGCGCCATGTCGCGCGACGGCAACGCGCTTTTGGAGCGTATCTTCACATCGTCAAAACCGGTGGTGGCGGCGGTCCACGGGGCGGCTCTCGGCGGCGGGCTCGAGGTGGCCCTGGCCTGTCACTACATCCTCGCCTCCGACGACCCCAAGACGGTGCTCGCCCAGTCCGAGGTGATGCTCGGGCTGCTGCCGGCGGGCGGCGGCACTCAACGACTCGTGGAGCGGGTGGGTCTCGTCGCGGCCCTGCCCATGCTGCTGACCGGCAAGCGCGTTCGAGCTCGCCGCGCGAAGCGGATGGGCCTGGTGGACGCGATCACGACACCCGGGGGCATTGCCGAAACCGGGGCGCGGGCGGCCCTCGCGCTGGCCGACGGGCGATTGAAGCGCCGTCCTCGAAAGAAGAGTCTGATGGACCGCTTCGCCTCGACTGCGCCGGGCAGGACCATCGTGCTGCGCAAGGCGAGGCAGCAGGTGGCGAGGCGGACCCGCGGTCTGTACCCGGCGCCGCCGGCAATCCTCGACTGTGTCGAGACCGGGCTGAAGAAGGGGCGAACAGCCGGTCTCGCGCGCGAGAGCGAGTACTTCGGCAAGCTCGCGGTGAGCCCTGAGAGCCGCAATCTGGTACGTCTCTTCCACGCCATGAACGAGGCCAAGAAACTCTCCGACGGCGAGGAGGCACGCGAGGTCTCCCGCCTCGCGGTCCTCGGCGGCGGTTTCATGGGCGCGGGCGTGGCCTCGGTGTCGCTCGGGCTGTGCCCGGTGGTGGTGCGGGATCTCTCTGACGAGGTCCTCGGCGCCGCCGCCAGAGTGATCGATGACGGTTTGCGCCGCCAGGTCCGGTCGGGCGCCATTCGGTCGGTCGAGGCGGATCGTCGCCGTTCGCGCCTCCTTCTGACCACCGAGGTCGAGGACATCGAAGGCGCCGACCTGGTGATCGAGGCGGTCTTCGAGGACGTGGAGCTCAAACGCCGGGTGCTGGCCGAGGTCGAGGAGCGGGTGGCGGCGGATGCGGTTTTCGCCTCCAATACCTCGGCCCTGCCGATCGCCGACATCGCGGCCGGCGCGCGTCATCCGGAGCGGGTGCTCGGGATGCACTACTTCTCACCCGTGCCCAAGATGCCGCTCCTCGAAATCGTGGTCGCCGACGCCACCGCCCCGTGGGCCGCGGCCGTCGCCCACGCCTTCGGCACCAAACAGGGCAAGACCTGCATCGTGGTCAAGGACGGCCCGGGCTTCTACACCACCCGCATCCTCGCACCCTTCCTGAACGAGGCGGTGCTGCTGGTGGAGGAGGGCGCCCGGGTCGACGAGGTGGATCGGGCGATGAAGGATTTCGGCTATCCGGTGGGACCGCTGGCGCTGGTTGACGAGGTCGGCATCGACATCGGCGCCCACGTCGCGGACGAGCTCGGTCGTGCCTTTGCCGATCGTGGCCTCGATGCTTCGGGCGCGATGCCGCGGCTGTACGATGCCGGTCTCCACGGACGCAAGAACGGACGCGGCTTCTACCTCTACCCGGCGAAGAAGAAGAAGGGGCCGAAGCCGGTCAACCAGGAGGTCTACGACCTGCTGGGCGGTGCCGAGCGGCGGAGGGTGGAGGCGTCCGAGATCCAGGAACGGCTGGCCCTGCTGATGGTGAACGAGGCCGTCCACTGTCTGCAGGAGGGCGTGATCTCCTCACCGCGGGACGGCGACCTTGGCGCCATCCTCGGGCTCGGCTTCCCGCCCTTCCGCGGCGGCCCCTTCCGCTACGTTGACTCCGAGGGGGCATCGACAATCGTTGAGCGCCTCGAAGCCCTGACCGAGGAGCATGGGAGACGCTTTGAACCGGCGGCCATGCTTACGGAGATGGTGGAGAATGGTGGGAGCTTCTACGAACCATGAGTTTTGAGTTCTTAGTTTTGAGTTTTGAGTTATTCCCAGCCCATCCGTTCATTTCGGATTTCAAATTTCGAATTT
>JAIVTZ010000570.1:0-2997 GCA_049188105.1 Deltaproteobacteria bacterium
CGATTGCCGGTGTGCTTTCGGTAGCGATGACCGACGCCCTGCCGCCGACCGTGAGGACGCCACGTGCGTTGGCTCGGAGCGCGCCACCCGCCGGCGCCCACGCCATCTTCATCCTCGACTGCGCCTACCTGATCTGATCCCTGTAATTCGCTGCGCGAATTACGGCTGGGGAGAGTAATCTCTCCATTAATCGAAAGGGATCAGGCATGCAGAACAAACGAACCATCGGTTTTGGCGATCTTGCCTTAGGCGTTGCCCTCCTCCTGGCGGCAAGCTCGGGCGTGGTGTTCGGACAGGACGGGTCGGCTGACCCGTCGTCGGGTCAAGATGCAACGGAATCCAGGGCAGCGCTTTCACCGAGCGCGGTGATAGCCGCCTCGGTCGACGACCCCAAGCTTCGTCTGCTTCTCGAGGAGGTTCTCGAGCGCAACCCGCAGGTGGCGGTGTTTGCGGCCGAGGCGCGGGCGGCGACGCAACGGACGCTGCAGGAGAAGCCCCTGCCGGATCCGGTGATATCGCTCACCGCCTGGGTGCTGCCGCCGGAGACCCGAGTCGGCCCCCAGCTCGCGTCGCTCGGTCTGTCGCAACGCTTCCCGTGGTTCGGCAAGCTGCCGTTGAAGGAGGAGGCGGCCCTGGCGGGAGCTGCGGCCGCCGAGGCGCGGGTCGAGGCCAGCCGCCTCAAGGTCGTGACCGAGGTGCGCCGCCTCGCCTACGAGCTCGCCTTCTTCGCCGCCGAACGGCGTGAGGTCGAAGCCGACCGGGCGACCCTCTCCCACTACGAGGAGCTCGCCCGCGCCCGCTATGCCTCCGGCGTCGGCATCGGCCAGGGAGTGGTCAAGATCCAGGCCGAGATCACCCGCGACGATGCGCGCCTGCTCGAGATTGCGACCCGGAACGCCGCGCTTTCGGCCCGGCTCAACGCCCTTCGCGACCGACCGCAGGGCACTCCGATCCCGGCCTTTGCGATTCAGACAGCCATTGAACCGGACCTCGATCGCGCCGAGCTGCGGGCGGAGGCCCTGCGACGACGGCCGGAGCTCGTCGAGACCGATGCTCTGATCGTGCGCGCCGAAAGGCTCGGTGATCTCGCTGCCAAGGGCTACTCACCGGACATCACGGCCGGCATCAACTACGCATACGTCGCCAAGCGCCGCGACCGGGCGGGTCGGAATTTCCCGCCCGAGGACAACGGTCAGGACGTGTTGGGCCTCTTCGCCGCCGTCAACCTGCCGATTCACGGCAAGAGGCTGGACGCAGGGGTCGAGGAGGCGGCACAGCGACGGCTTGCCGCCGAGGAGCAGCATCGTGCGGTGGTCGCGCGCATCGACGGAAAACTGGGCGACGTGACAAGCCGCCTCGATCTGACCTGGGATCGGATCCGCCTCTTCGAGGATGTGTTGATCCATCAGGCCGCCGAGAGCTTGCGGTCGGCCGAGTCCGCCTATGCCACCGGCACGTACAACGCCCTCGATTTGCTCGATGCCGAACGGGTTCTCCTCGGGGTCCGGGTGGCCACCGAGCGCGCCCGGACCGACTTTGCGGTCGCGGCGGCCGAGCTCGAGGGTGTGGTTGGATGGCCGCTTGCCAGCCTCCCAAAGGAGAAGAACTGATGATCACGAACGACTCCGAACTGAAAACACGGGCGGGCGGCGCAGCCGTGCGCGCCATCCTCTGGGCCCTCGCCGGCGCGCTGGTGATGCTGTTTCTGGTGGTGGATCCGCTGGGTGTGAGCCCGGTGGATGGATGGTTGGGAATCGAAAGCTCGGTTGCCATCGGGCACGGAAACGGAGACGGGCACGGAGACGGATTGTGGACCTGTGGGATGCACCCACAGGTGCTCGAAGAGGCGCCCGGCCAGTGCCCGATCTGCGGTATGAATCTGGTGCCGCTGCGCCAGGACAACGGAGACGGAGACGGGCACGGGCACGGGTTGTGGACGTGCCCGATGCATCCGGAGGTTCTCGAGGAGGAACCGGGGTCATGCCCCATATGTGGGATGGACCTGGTGGAGGTGAAGGAAGACGTCGAGAAAGGGGAGAGGGAGATCCTCTTCTACCGCAACCCGATGGACCCCACGATCACCTCGCCGGTACCGCGCAAGGACAACATGGGGATGGACTACGTTCCGGTCTACGCCGACGAGGCCCAGTCCGTGGCGACTGACGGCGCGGTGGTCACGATCAACCCCGCGGTGCAGCAGAACATGAACGTGGTCACGGAGCGCGTCACGCGGCGCGACATCAGCCACCGGATCCGCACCGTCGGCTACCTCGACTACGACCAGGAAAAGATGGTCTCGGTGACCACCAAGTTCCCGGGTTTCATCGAGAAGACCTACGTCAACTACATCGGCCAACCGGTGAGAAAGGGTGATCCGCTCTTCGAGATCTACGCCCCGGAGCTGGTGCAGACCGAGCAGGAGCTGCTGTCGGCGCTGCGCTACGCGACCAGTCTCGGGGCGGCGCCGGAGGAGACCAGGCGACGCGCCGAGGCGCTGCTCGAGGCGGCGCGACAGCGCCTCTCGTATTGGGACATCAGCGATGAGCAGGTCCGGCGGCTCGAGGAGACCGGCGAGGTCTTTCGCACTCTGCAGGTGGCCGCACCTGCGAGCGGCGTGGTCATGAAGCGGATGCCCGGTCTCGAAGGCATGGCCGTGCGCCCCGGAATGGAGCTTCTCCACATCGCCGATCTCTCCGATCTCTGGTTGACCGTGGAGATCTTCGAGGACCAGTTGCCGTGGCTCGATGTCGGCAGCACTGCGACGATCAGCCTGACCTACGTTCCGGGTGAGACATTCCACGGCCGCGTGCGGTACATCGAGCCCGAGGTCTCGGAGAAGACCCGCACCATCCAGCTCACCCTCGAGGTTCCGAACCGCGGCAGCCGGCTTCGGGTCGGGATGTACGCCACCGTGATCTTCGAGCCGGTAGCCGCGAAGGACGCTATCGCGGTGCCCTCGCAGGCGGTGCTGCGCACCGGCGAGCGCAACGTCGTGAT
>JAIVTZ010000571.1:0-2990 GCA_049188105.1 Deltaproteobacteria bacterium
GCCGACCGCGGCGCCCGCGGCTGCCGCAGCTACCTCGCGGCCACCGGTTGCGAGCCAGTAGCAGGCCGCCAGCGCGAGCATGACCCAGGCTGCGTGGTGCGCCTCGACGGTTGCGAAGTGAGACTGCTGGAGGTCAAGGGGGATCCAGGCGACAAGAACCAGGAACAGCTCGCCCGTTCGCCGGCCCCACGCCCGGTGAGCCATTGCGAATCCGAGGAGGATGGCGAGCATGGAGGCGGCCACCGACAACAATCGCCCACCCACCACCAAACCCCGGACTCCCTCGTCCATCGCGAGCATCGTCGCGGCTGTGCGCACCGCCTGGAAGTGAAGCGAGCCGTAGGCGAAGAACCCGGGGTCGGCAAACCAGCCCTCGACCTTTTCGGTGACGTATCCGACCTGGCGTTCATCCGGGTGAATCGAGGAGGAGACACCTCCGGCGTCCCACCCCAGGAGGAGCAGGCGGAGACCCAACGCGATCAGGAGGAGAATCCAGGTACGCTTGCGCAACATCAACTTCTAAAGTAACGGAAAGTCGCGCGCTTCGTCCAGCCGAAAACCGAGTCTGTGACAACGATTTAACGTTCAGTGTCTGGGCGCTGAAGCATTCGGTGGTGTTCCGCGTGCCCAGCAGAGGAGTCAAGAAGTTGGAGAGTGAAGAGTTAAGAGCAAAGGGTAAAGGCCGGAAATCGGCACGGTTTCTTGATCGGCGCCAAGTTCTTTCTTAACCCTTAACTCTTAACCCTTAACTGCCTAGGCGGCTACGACCGGCGTTGGCAGACGTAGCGGGCAACGGCGGCGAGCTCGCCGTCGGCGCCCTCGATCTCATGCGCCTCGTCGATGAGCTCGCGCTCGAGCGCGTCGAGCCGGCGGCGGGCGATGTCGAGGCCGTAGAACGTGACGTAGGTGAGCTTTCCGGCAGCCGAGTCCTTACCCGGCGACTTGCCGAGATCGCCTGCGCTCGCGGTGGCGTCGAGGATGTCGTCGGCGATCTGGAAGGCGAGGCCAAGGTCCTCGCCGAAGGCTCTGAATCTGTGCTGCGTGCCACCGTCCACCCCGGCGAGGATGGCGCCGAGCTCGACCGACGCCCGCAGCAGGCACCCCGTCTTGTGCCGGTGAATGAGATCGAGCCGTTCTTCGGGGGCCATGTCACCGTCCTCGATGGCTCCGGTGGCTTCGAGGTCTTCCATCTGGCCGCCAACCATCCCGCGCGCCGAGATCGCCTCGGCGACCATCTCGACCGCCTTCGCGCGGCGGTCGGACCATACGGCACCCTGCGGGTAGCGGGCGACGAAGAGGAGCCCCTCGGTGAGCAGAGCGTCGCCGACCAGGATGGCGGTGGCCTCGTCGAAGGCCACGTGCACGGTCGGCCGGCCGCGCCGCAGGACGTCGTCATCGAGGGCAGGGAGATCGTCGTGCACCAACGAGTAGGTGTGGATCAACTCCAGCCCACAGGCTGCCTCGGTGATGGCGTCGGCATCCCCCCCGGCGGCCCGGTGGGTGAGGCGGGCGAGCACCGGCCGTACCCGCTTGCCGCCCGCAAACACGGCATGGGCCATGGCTCGGTGGAGTCGCTCCGGCCACACTCCGGCGGTCGGGAGCAGCGTTTTGAGGGCGTTTTCGACCGTCGACTTCTCTTCGGCAAGGAGGTCCTCGACCCTCACTCGGCCTCCTCGTCGGCCGCCTCCTCGTCCTCGTCGTCTTCCAGGAGCTGCGTCACCCGCTGCTCGACCTCTTCGAGGCGGGTCCTGCAGCTGCGCGCGAGCTCCATTCCTCCCTCGAAGAGGTCCAACGCCTGCTCGAGACCCACCGACTCATCCTCGAGCTTGGCGACGATATCCTCCAGCTTGGCCAGCTGGTCTTCGAACCGTTCGCCATCCTTTGCCTTCTCATTCATGGGTCACTCCGTCTCTTCGGGCGTCTCGCCCGTTTGGGTTGTTTCTTCAAAAAGGGAGGGTTGCCGGTCTGGCGTCCGGACCGCAGCCCGAGGTGCGGCTGTGGCGGCGCTCACCAGCGACCGCACCTCACCGCGTGCGAGGCGGGTGATGAGAGCCTGACCCCCGTGCACCCGGGCCGCATCCTTGAGCGGAACCGTCGTCCCTTCGAGGCTTGTGATCGAGTAGCCGCGCTCCAGAACCTGGGTCGGCCCGAGATGACCGAGGGCACGCTCCCCGGCTTCCACGCGGGCGCGCAACCTCGAGATGCGCGCGGCCATGAGCTGTTGCAACTGCTGCCGCTTGCTGTCCAACAAGCGCCGTTGGCCGCCGGCGGCAATTTGGGCCGGCAGGCGATGGAGACTCCGAACGGCGTGATTCAGACGGGTCTTGGCGACTCCGAGAACTCGCCGTAGCATCGGGCCGAGGCGAGCCACGCTGCGGAGACGTTCGCGATACCGACGCACCCTCTCAGGCACCCGCGCCAGCCCCGACGAGCCGGCGAGGCCGGCAAGGCGGGTGCGGGCGAGCTGGAGCTGGCGGTTGATGTCGCGCAGCAGGATCGACCGCGCCTCGCGCAGACGCCTCTCCTGATCCTCGATACGCGCCACCACCAGCTCGGCCGCCTGGGTCGGAGTCGTGGCCCGGATGTCGGCGACGAAATCGGCGATCGTGAAATCAACCTCGTGGCCGACACCCGAGATCACGGGCACCGGACTGGCGGCGATCGCCCGCGCCACCGCCTCCTCGTTGAAGGCCCACAGATCCTCGAGACTGCCGCCGCCGCGGCCGACGATGATGATGTTGACGCTCTTCGAGTCGACGAGGCGTTTGATCGCCCGTGCGATCTCCGCGGCCGCGCCGTCACCCTGGACCATGGCCGGCGCGATGACAATCTCGAGGTGGGGGAAGCGGCGCAGCACCTTGAGCATGTCCTGGAGCGCGGCCCCGGTGGCGGAGGTGACGATGCCGACCCGGTTGGGGAGGGCCGGAAGTAGTTGCTTTCGTTCGACTGCGAACAGGCCCTCGGCCTCGAGCTTCTTCTTGAGCTGTTCG
>JAIVTZ010000572.1:0-2980 GCA_049188105.1 Deltaproteobacteria bacterium
CAGCGCACAGAAAAAACTCTCTGTGCGGCTCCGTGCCCTCTGTGTCTCTGTGGTTCACTCAGCCGACGAGGTTTGCCAGGACCTTTTCCACGGTTTCCACCGTCCCCGCCTGGTAGCAGACCGCGTCACGGTCGATGCGGCGCACGAGTCCGGAGAGGACCTTGCCGGTCCCCACCTCGACAAAGGTGTCGAAGCCGTCGGCACGCATCCGGCGGATGGTCTCCGACCACAGGACCGGAGCATCCACCTGCCGGATGAGACCGTCACGAACCTCGTCGGGCGAGCTCACCGCAGCGGCATCGACGTTTCGATACAGAGGCACCGTGAGCGGCCGAAAATCGAGCTCGCGCAGGGTCGGCGCCAGTCCTTCGCGGGCCGGCGCCATCAGGACCGAGTGAAAGGGCGCCGACACCGGCAGGGGCAGCACGCGCCTCGCACCGCGCTCGTTGCACCTCTCACCGGCGCCCGCCACCGCCGCGGCGCTGCCGGCGATCACCACCTGGCCCGGAGAGTTGAAGTTGACCGCCGCCACCGGGCCGCCGCCCGCGATTTCCTCATCGCTGCAGGCCGCCTCGACCACGTCGTCATCGAGACCGATCACCGCCGCCATCGCCCCCTCGCCGACCGGCACCGCCTCCTGCATCAGCCGGCCGCGCAACCGCACCGTGCGCGCGGCGTCGGCCAGGTCGAGGCCGCCGGCGGCCACCACCGCCGAGTACTCGCCGAGGCTGTGGCCGGCCACCGCGCCCACCTCGAGCCCGGCCGCGGAGAGCACCTCCCAGGCGGCGATGGAATGGGCGAGCAACGCTGGCTGGGTGTTCTCGGTCAACCGCAGATCGTCCTCGGGACCGTTCCAGCACAGCTCGGAGAGGGGGGTGCCGAGGCCGCCGTCCACCGTCGTAAAGACCCCCGCCGCGGCGGGCCACCGTTGGGCGAGATCCCGACCCATGCCAACGGCCTGGGATCCCTGGCCTGGAAACAATGCCGCGATCATTCCCATATCAGCCGGTCCCTTCTCCCGATGAGCCGGCCAACACCTCGAGGATCTTGTCGCCGATCTTTTCGATGACGCCGGATGCGGCGTAGGAGTCCGCAAAACGAATGGCGTTGCGAATCGCCTTGGCCGACGATTTTCCATGGCCGATCAAACAGGCACCGCCCACCCCGAGAAGCGGGGCGCCGCCGTACTCGGAGTAGTCGACCTTTTTGCGGAGGTTTCGGAACGCACCCTTGGCCATCAGCAGACCGGCCCCGTACATCGGCGATTGGCGCGCTTCATCCATCAGCATGGCAACCACCATCTCGCCGAAACCCTCGGCCACCTTGAGGATTACGTTGCCGGTGAACCCGTCGCACACGATGACATCCACGTCGGGGCTGAACACGTGGCCGCCCTCGACGTTGCCGATGAAGTTGATGCCGGCCGCCTTGAGAACCCGGTTGCGCTCCCGCGCCCGCGGCCCGCCCTTGCTATCCTCCTCGCCCACCGACATCAGACCAACCCTGGGCGAGCTAACCCCGAGAACCTCCTCGGCGTAAAACGAGCCCATGACCGCGAATTGCACGAGCTGATGCGGCTTGCACTCCATGTTGGCGCCGATATCGAGAACCAGGGTGTGGCCTTCATCCTTCGGCACCACCGCGGCCAGAGCCGGACGGTCAACCCCGTCGATCATCCCGAGCGCTGACTTGGCGGCGACCCACGCGGCGCCCGTGTTGCCAGCGGTCACCATGGCAACCGCCTGCCCATCGCTCACCAGCTCGGCACACACGTTGAGCGACGAACGGCGCTTCCCTCGGAGGACGCTGATCGGCGGATCCCGCATTCCCACCACGTCGGGAGCGTCAATCAGCTCGAGGCCGGATGGCAAGAAGCGAAAACGTCCGAGCTCGCGCCGTAGCCTCTTTTGCGGACCGACAAGGAGGATCGGTGTGTCGAATTCCGTGACCGCCTCGAGCGCCCCCCGTACGGCAACCTGGGGCGCGCCGTCACCGCCCATCGCGTCTACCGCGATCGGTCGCTTATCCCGCACTGCCCACCACGTGCCATGCCATCAAATATCGAAATATCAATCGAGCTCTTCGACCCGGATCACCTCACGGCCCTTGTAGCTTCCGCAGTGCGGACAAACCTGGTGCGGCGGCTTGGGTTCGAAGCACGAGGTGCACAGGCTCCTGCCGGGGGTTTTCAGCGCATGGTGGGAGCGGCGCATGTCGCGGCGCGTCCTCGAGATTTTATGTTTTGGATTGGCCATCTTCAGACTCCATTCGGCTTTGAGTTCAACCTAAGATGAATGATCTTCGCCGGCGAGGCCCGCGAGCGCTTGCCACCGCGGGTCGACCTCCGGTTCACAGGTGCACGCGCCGTCCCGGTTGCGGTTCGCGCCGCACCGTGGGCACAGGCCTGCACAGCTCTCATCGCACACGACCCGCATTGGCAGCGCGAGAAGGATCTGCTCGGCGGCCAGATCCGCGAGGTCGAGCGTGTCGCTCTCCAGAAACGCGACATCGAGCTCGTCCTGGGCGAGACCGAGCTCCGCATCGAGGGGGGTAGCCGCCGGCGCCCGATAGTCCACGGAGAAATCTTCGTCAACTCCCCAGGACACCGGCTCGAGACACCGGGAACAGGCCACCGAACCCTCCATCCGACAGTCGCCCGCCACGGTGAAGAACCCGTTGTTCGGGCGCACCTCACCCTCGAGACGAACCCTCATGGGAGTAGTCACCTGGTCGCAGTCGAGCCGATCCGGTTCCACGCTGAACTCCTCGTTGAACCGCCGCGGCTCCTGCCCGAGCTTGGACACATCTATCTTCACGCACACACCTCTCCCCGAAGGGAACGGGAGTATAGCATTTACCTCCTATTGACTCCAGGGCTTGCGTGATTAGCCCGCCTACTCACCCACCCGCTCGAAATTCTCAATTTTGAATTCTCAATTTTGAATGGCCCCCAGCCGTCCGAAAGCGCTTGGGGGTAGAG
>JAIVTZ010000573.1:0-2978 GCA_049188105.1 Deltaproteobacteria bacterium
CAGGGCGCAGGGCGCAGGGCGCAGGGTACAGGGTACAGGGTGCACCGAGAGTTGAACCCTGAACCCTGAGCCCTGTACCCTTGTTCGTTGTCACTCGAGCAGCGACGTAACGATGATCGCGCCGACCATGATGAGGATCGCCGCGCCGAGGATTGCCATAGCGATCTCACCGGCGCTGTACTTGGTGTTCTTCTTCGGTGGCCCAGTCTGAGGCTGCCCGTGACCCTTTTTCTTCTTGCGGGGTTTCTTAGACATTACACCGTCATTGTAACCCGCTCTACGGAATCGAAGTGCCGTTCCACGCGTATTGATCGTTGATGGAAGGTATATCGAAGACGTTTCGTGGGGGCCGAATGGTGGAAAATTCGAAATCCGAAATCCGAAATCCGAAATTCCGACAGGTGAATATGTTCTGAGGGAACATCGTAATGCCCATCGAAGGTGGAGGGTCGAGTGGCAAATTCGAAATTCGAAATTCGAAATCCGAAATTCCGACAGGTGAGGAGCCGCCCCGGGGTTCCCTGGACCCCGGAGACAGCCTCTAAAAGGTGGGTATAATGGTGGGCTTTATAGGTAGGTATGAATTGGTTGGCGGCAGGAATCCTGCCGATACAAGGTGGGCATGCCGCCGACCCCAGAAGCCTTCCGGGCTCCCTCGTAATGAAACGAGCAGGGATGTGGGATCGATAACAACATGGCAATTTACTTATACGCAATATTCATGCCCGGAAATATCATTGAAAACGAGACCGCGGTGAGTCCGGGTGGCACAGCCGCGTGTCACAATGTCCCGATTTGGTAACAAGGAGGCGTGAGATGAACGACGGAATGGAGCGGGCGCGCGATCGCCGGAACATCCTCGAGAAGTTGGGAGCGAAGATCCCCGGTTTCCGAGGTTACCTCGAACGAGAGATGCGGCGCGAGGTCGACAAGATGCAGCGGGACTGGCTCGCCGGTCAGGTCGATCGGGCTCGTTTCGCCATGAACGGCAAGATCCGCGACTGGACCCGCGGGGCGCGTCTCGAAAACCTCGATCTCGCGGGAAGCATCGAAAAAGGTCTCGACCGGTTGGCCAACCGCATCCGGCATGCAGACTATGGGTCGTCGGGCTTCTTCGACGCGGTCAAGATCGGCGAGGCCGAGCTCGACCGGCTGTACGAGTTCGATCTGGCTTTGAGCGAGTCGGTGGAGTATCTCGCGCTGCAGGTGGAGCAATTGCCGGATACAGCTGACGAGCAGATGCTGAGCCGACTTCTCGATGCGACCGAGAGCGCGGACCGAAAGTTCGACGAGCGCGCGACAGTCTTTGAAGATGTGACCAAGAAAGGAGCCGTGTGATGGCGCAGACACTCGAGGTGCTCGAGCACCACGATCCGACCGGGCAGGAGATTGTCTACCGCTTTCCTCAGGAGGGCAGCGCCGAGATCAAGCTCGGCGCGCAGCTCGTGGTTCAACAATCCCAGGAGGCGGTGCTCTATCGTGACGGCAAGGCGCTCGACGTCTTCGGACCGGGCCGCCACACCCTGAGCACCCAGAACATCCCGCTGCTCACCAAGCTGCTGTCGCTGCCTTTCGGCGGCACCTCGCCATTTCGGGTGGCGG
This sequence comes from Deltaproteobacteria bacterium, assembly GCA_049188105.1. GTDB lineage: Bacteria > Acidobacteriota > Thermoanaerobaculia > Thermoanaerobaculales > Sulfomarinibacteraceae > Sulfomarinibacter. Next base: position 1,603 of record JAIVTZ010000573.1, read on the forward strand.
TGGTCTTCGTCAACAAGCGAACCTTCATCGACCAGAAATGGGGCACCCGCGAGCCGGTGGTCTTCCGCGACTCGGAGCTCGGCATGGTGCGGTTGCGCGCCTTCGGAATCTACGCCTATCGCATCCAGGACAGCCAGCTCTTCGTCAACACCGTGGTCGGATCGCAGGGGCTCTTCGAGACCTATGGTCTGCAGGACTTCTACCGCGACATCATCGTGTCGCGGCTCAACGACCTCCTCGGCGAGACCCTCGACACCATCTTCGACCTGCCCAAGTACTACGACGAGCTGGGAACCGCCGCCAAGGCCAGGGTCACCGAGGACTTCGCCAAGTACGGTGTCGACCTCACGGATTTCTACATCAACTCGATCACCCCACCCGACGAGGTGCAGGAGAAGATGGACGAGCGCGCGGCGATGGGCGCGGTCGGCGACATGAACACCTACATGCAGTTCAAGGCCGCGCAGGCGATCCAGGACGCGGCCAAGGGCGGCGCGGGCGGCGAAGGCGGTGCCGCGAGCGCCGGCATGGGCCTCGGGCTCGGCGCCGGTTTCGGAGCCATGATGCCGGGGATGATTGCGGGTGCCATTCAGCAGGCGCAGCAGGGCGGAGGTACCGGCGCGGCCGCGGCGGGCGCGGCCGCCGCCGCAACCAGTGGTAGCTTCTGCTCCGAGTGCGGCAGCGCCGTTCCCGCGGGCTCCAAGTTCTGCCCGGGTTGCGGTCACGCCCAGGCGGACACGGGCTGCAGTGGCTGCGGTCAGCCGGTGCCCGATGGCGCCAAGTTCTGCCCCAACTGCGGGACCAAGCAGGACTAGTTGTTTTGAGCGTCGCGTGTACCCAGTGCGGGGCCTCGATCGAGCCGCGCGCCGGCGAGCGACTGCTCGAATGCCCGTACTGCTCCACCGCGCTGGTGGTGGATGGCAGCGCGACCCTCTACCACGAGGTCATGGTGCCGACCGTGACGGTGGATCAGGTGCCGGCCCATTTACGACGCTTTCTCGGTGGAACGTCGACCGTCGCCGATCTCGACCGCAAGGCGAAGCTCGGCGAGCCTCAGCTCGAGTACTTCCCGTTCTGGGCATTTACCGTCGCCGGTAAAAAGGGCGAGCGCGTCGTGCTCCAGCCGGCGGCGCCATCGTCGCTGCAGGGGCTGCAAGGCCTCGAGCTTCCTGCGGGCAGCACCCGACCCATGACACCCGAGATCACCGGCGAGGCGCCGGTGATCGACCCCGAGGTTCCTCTGGAGACGGCACGCGAGTGGTTGACGGCGAAGCTCGGCGAGACCGAGATCCGGCAGACGGTGCTCTACCACCTGCCCATGTACCGCACGCCGTACTCGTGGCAGGGGAAGACGTACCAGGCAGCGGTCGATGCGG
>JAIVTZ010000574.1:0-2976 GCA_049188105.1 Deltaproteobacteria bacterium
TGGTCCGATCGAACCCGGGATTTGCGGCATGAAGGTCCTGACAACAACCCTGATCCTCGCGATGATCGCGGCCGTTCCATCTCTTGCGGCAGCGGGAGAGTTGCGCGGCGTCCTGATCGACGCCGTGACCGGCAAACCTATCGCCCACGCGCAGATCCATGCGCGTACAACGGCCATCGACCTGCAAACGACAACCGACGCCGACGGCGTATTCATCCTCGAGCTCCCCGCACCTCCTCCGACCTCTCTCCGGCTGCAGGTCGTCGCCGCCGGCTACCAACCCCTCGACCTCAACCTGACGGATCTCGAGCACAGTCTTTTCCTCAGCCTGAAGGCCCAGCCCCTCTTTGCCGGTGAGATCGAGGTCGCCGGTCTCCGCGCCAAAGCCGGCGAGACCCCGGTCACGGTCACCAACATTGAACGCGACGAGATCGAACGCCGATACTGGGCGCAGGACGTGCCGATCTTCCTCTCACCGGTGCCCGGCTTTTACGCCTACAACGACTCGGGCAACGGCATCGGCTACTCGTACTTCTTCCTGCGTGGATTCGACATGCGCCGGACCGCCGTCAGCATCAACGGCGTGCCCCTCAACGACGCCCACTCGCACGGTCTCTTTTTCATCGATCTGGCGGATTTCCTGGCGACCGCCGGTGACATCCAGGTGCAGCGTGGCGTCGGGACCACGCTGTACGGGGGCAGCGCGATCGGCGGATCGATTGATCTTCGAACCAGGGAACCTGCGAACTCACGACGGTTCCGGGTCGTCGCCTTGGGTGGCGCCTACAACACCTCCCGCTTTACCTTCGAGTACGACACCGGTCTCGTGGACGACCGCTGGGCGGCGACATTTCGTTACTCAAAGGTCTCGAGCGACGGCTACCGCGATCAGTCATGGACCGAAATGTGGAATTACTCCGGGTCGATCGTCCGCTACGGCGAGAAGACCACCCTGCGCCTCAACCTCTTCGGCGGACCCGAGGAGACCCACCTCGCGTTCGAAGGCATCACCAGGGCATACCTCGATGGGGAGATCACCGGTGACGTGCGGCGCGACCGGCGCTACAACCCGCTCGAGTACCCGGGTGAGATCGACGAGTTCTTTCAGCCCCACTACCAACTCGTCCACAGCTGGCAGGTGACCGACGATCTGGTATTCCAAAACACGCTCTTCTACTTCACCGGCGACGGCTACTTCCAGCAGTTCAAGGAGGATCGGTGGTTCCCCGAGTACGGTCTGACACCGTTCCCCGGGCCGGACGGCGAGATCATCGACACCACCGATCTCGTGCGGCGGCGCGAGGTCGACGAGTGGGACGGTGGCTGGATTCCCAATATCGAGTGGCATCACGGCGGCGGGCGCGGGGCCCTCCAGGTCGGCGCCGCGATCAGATTGCACAGCGGCCGCCACTACGGCATCGTCCAGTGGGCGCAGCACTACCCCCCAGATCTGCCGCCCGACCACCGCTACTACGACTACGAGCTCGACAAGGTCTCGCTGCAACCGTTCGTCCAGGAGACCTGGCGCTTCGACGACCGCTGGAACCTACTCGCCGGCCTCACCTGGACATCGCACCGCTACGATTTTCACGATGACCAGATCAACGATGTGTCCTTCGACACCACCTACTCCTACCTCCTCCCGCGTCTCGGCCTCACCTACCGTCCTGCCCAACGGTGGAGCATTTACGGGAACGTCTCGCGCGGCGGCCGCGAGCCGGCCTTCCGCGATATTTACGATCCCCAGAGCTTTTGGACGCCGCCGCCCCAGGATCTCGATCCCGAAAGGCTGACCGACTACGAACTCGGCGCGCGATACGGCTGGAAAACCGGTGCCGCAACCCTCAACCTCTACTATCTCGACTTCTCGAACGCCATCGTGTGGGCGGGCGGCCTCGACAACAACGGCGACCCGGTGACCGCCAATGGCGCGGTGACCACCCACAGAGGTCTCGAGCTCGAGGTGTCGTGGGCGCCCCTCCCGAGGTGGAGCGTACAGCTCTCCGCGGCCTACGCCCGCAACACGATCGACGAGTTCATCGAGTTCGGGTACGGCGGGGAGATCATCGACCACTCCGGCAATTCGCTGCCGGTAAGCCCGAAATTGACGAGCACCCTCGAGCTCCGTGGCGGCGCAGGACCGGTGGACGGATTCCTCCAGCTCCGATTCGTGGACGACTTCTTCCTCGACAACACCGAGGACATGCGCAATTTCCCCGAAATACGCAACAACCCCGACTACATCCACCGCGTCAACCCAGCCTTCACGACGCTCGATCTCGGTCTCGAGGCCGATCTCGGGCGCACCGTCGCCGGCCTTCTCAGCGCCAGCCGGATAAGCCTGCGGTTGCGGGTCAACAACCTCACCGACGAGCTCTACACCACCTTCGGCTACTTCGACGGCTCACAGCCGGTGTGGATCCCCGCCGCCACCCGCAACGCCTATCTCGGGCTGACCTTCGACTGGTAGTCAGGGTTAGCGATCAGCATTCAGCTGAGCCTCTTGCAACACTCCCATGGTCGTCATCCTGACCTCACCAGCGGCGAAACTGAAGGTGGGCCAAGGCCCACCCTACGTCGGACCCAAAATTCGTGCGGGCTTGTAGGGTGGGCCTTGGCCCACCTTCAGAGTCGTTCTCGCATCTTGGGTGTTTCGGAAAGATAAAGGGTCAAACGCAGGGTTTTGCAAGAGGCTCACGTTACACGTTTAACGTTTTGGATTTGTGTGCTGGCGCTGCGACCGAAAGGTGGGGGTGGACGAAAACGTTCTAACGTTCTAACGTTCTAACCTTCAAACGGCGGCGTCGGTTGGAGGAAAATTGGCGAATCAGTTCGAAAAGGTGGAGAGCGAACGGGGCGTGACGGAGTGGCGCCACCGCGGCAACGGGCTGCGGGCGCTGGTAGCGCCGACGCCGGTGGCGCCGGTGGTCGGTTTCGGTGTTGTGTATCGGGTCGGCTCCCGGCACGAGGTGTCCG
>JAIVTZ010000575.1:0-2975 GCA_049188105.1 Deltaproteobacteria bacterium
GCAATGGCCACCACCGCCATCCCGCCCCGCGCTACCCTTTGCACCTCGTAGCGCCCGTCCACAACTGAACCGGCGAGCCAGCTGCGCCCGCTCTCTGGGACGGAGATGGTGGCGTAGGTCGGCGGGGCCACCGACTCGGACGGCTCGGGTTCGGTCACGTCAGGCGCGATAGGCTGTGCCGCCACGGTCCCCGTGCGGTCCGGCCGCAGGTCCCGTGACACCGGGTGCCGCTGGTCGAGCTGGGCAAGTGCGCGGGCTCGCCAACCCTGTGCACCCTCCGACTCGGGGTCGAGCTCGAGGCATCGGTCCAGGGCGGAAACGGCCTCGTTGAACCGGCCCAGACGCACCAGGCAGTAGCCGCGGTTCAACCACGACCGGGCGTGGTCCGGAAACTGCTCGCACCACGTTTCCAGATCGCTGAGAGCATCGCCCCACCGCTCCTCTTTGAGCGCCGCCACGATGTCGAGCTTGAGCTGATCGGTGCTTGATTTCATGCCCCTCCAAGCATAACCCGCATCATGCCGCGCCATCTGTGATCCTGAGCAACCCAGGACCATTCGGGCCGACCCGGCGTTGCGCTATCCTCTTCGGGAACCATTTCTTCGGGGGTCGAATGCACATTTCCGGAAGATCTCGAGAGATCGACATCAACGGGGCTCGAGTCCAGCTCTCGCGCACTTCAGATGGCGTGATGCGGCTTCGAGCGGACGACGACCTAGGTCTCGCCCGGGGTCTCGGGTTTGCACATGCCCATGACCGCATGGTGCAGATGATGGTGGTGCGGCTGGCCGGTCAGGGGCGGTTGAGCGAGTGCCTGATCAGTGACGACGACACCCTCGCCATCGACGTGTTCATGCGCGGGATGGGTTTGCGGCGGGAGGCCGAGAAGGAGGTCGGCCGGCTCGGCGCCGACGCGAGGCGGCTGGCCGAGGCATATGCGGAGGGGGTCAACTCCTACCTCGCCGGCAAGCGGCGGCCGCTGGAGCTGGCGCTCGTCCGCTACCGGCCGGATCCCTGGACCGTCGCCGACACCCTGCTCACGATCAAGCTCATGTCCTACTTCGGGCTCGCCCAATCACAGCAGGACATGGAGAAATACCTGATCCAGGCGCTGGGCGCCGGGGTGCCCGCCGCCAAACTGAAGAAGCTGGTCGCACCCTATCTCGACGGGCTCGACGACGTGGTGGTAGAAAAGCTCGGCAAGCTGCGCTTTGTGCAACCGCTGCTGCCGGAGCCCGTTCGATGGCTGACCGCGATGCCGAGGATCGTGGCCAGCAACAACTGGGCGGTGGCCGGTTCGCGCACCTCTTCGGGAATGCCGTTTCAATGCAACGACCCCCACCTCGAGTGCAACCGCCTGCCCGCCGTCTGGTACGAGACGGTGATGCACACCGGCGACGACTACCGCCTGGGCGCGACGATGCCCGGGATTCCCGGCCTCATCATGGGCCGCACCAGCCGCCTCAGCTTCGGCTTCACCTACGGTTTCATGGACATGGTCGACTACTACCTCGAGGACTGCCGCGACGGCGCCTGCCGCCGCGGTGACGACTACCTGCCGCTCGAGGTCCGCACCGAGACCATACGCCGCAAAGGCGAGGAACCCGTCCGAATCACCGTCCGCGAGAACGATCTCGGCGTGCTGGAGGCGGATGTTTTCGCGGAGGAGCTGAGCGACGGTTTCTACCTCACCCGCGCGTGGTCGGGCCACCGGGACGGCGCCGCTCGTTCGCTCGAGGCCCTCGCCCAACTCCCCGAGGCGAAAACCGTCTCCGAGGCCCAGGTCCTGCTGCGCGAGGTCACGATCTCCTGCAACTGGCTTCTCGCGGACCGCGAGGGCAACATCGGCTACCAACAGTCGGGCCTTCTCCCCGACCGCCGTCACTCGGGCCTCCACCCAGTCCCCGCATGGGACGAACGGTGGCACTGGCGGGGTCTGGTGCCGAGCGAGCGGCTGCACTCGGTCCTCAACCCCTCGGAGGGCTTCCTGGTAACGGCAAACGACGACCACAACCCGCCCGAGGGGCCGCTCGTCATCAACCTCCCGATGGGTTCCTACCGAGCCGACCGGATCCGGGCGCTGCTCTCAGAAACCACGAGCTGCACCCTCGATGACATGGAGCGGATCCAAAACGACCTCCATTCGCTGCAGGCCGAGCGATTCATGGCGATTCTGCGCCCGCTTCTGCCGGCGACATTCGCCGGGCGAATCCTTGCGGGTTGGGATCTGCGGTACGACACCGCGTCGCGCGGCGCCACCCTCTTCGAGGCCGTCTACCACGCCCTCCTACGTGAGGTCTTCGGTACAGGATTGTTTGGGGAGGCGGCGTGGGACGCCACCGTCAGGTCGACTGCAATCCTCGCCGACTACTACCACCTCTTCGACAACGCCCTCCTCGGCGACGATCCCTCATGGTTCGGCGCGGAGGGCCGGCAACAGTTGTTCTCGCGCGTGCTGGAGGAGGTCTTGACCGAGGTCGACCTCGGCGCCATCACGCCGTGGGGACGGCGGCAGCAGATCGTCATGAAGAACATCTTCTTCGAAGGCCGGCTGCCGCCGTGGCTGGGCTTTGACCACGGCCCGGTCGAGCTCCCGGGCAACCGCGCCACGGTGGTCCAGGGCGGCATATTCACCTCCCACGACAGGCAGACCACCTTCACCCCGTCGTGGCGATTCATCACCGATCTCGGCGACGACTCGGCACGAACCGCCCTCGCCGGCGGCCCGTCGGGCAGACGATTTTCACGCTGGTACAAGACCGACATAGCTCGCTGGCTTGAAGGGCGGTACAAGACGCTGAAAATTCTCAATTCTTAATTCTCAATTCTCAATGCCATCGCTGCGCGACATTGTCATCGATTGGGGCGGCATGTATGCCTCTCCCCAGTTCAGCTCAAGCCTGTGGGGGATGGGCCGTAATTGAGAATTGAGAATTGAGAACTGAGAATTCTGCCATCAGTTCACGAGTGCGGCT
>JAIVTZ010000576.1:0-2974 GCA_049188105.1 Deltaproteobacteria bacterium
TTCTCGAGGGCTGCACAAAGCTCGGCTACCACGTCGAGCAGTTTCCGATCAACGTCAAGGGATGTCTCTCCTCGAGCCTGTGCAATCTCGGCTGCCCCAACCAGGCCAAGCAGGGCACCCACCGGGTGCAGCTGCCGCAGGCCGAGGCAGAGGGGGTCGAGGTGATCACCAACTGCCGGGTCATCAGGATCGCGGACAGGGTCTGCGAGACGGTGGTGACCGATCCCGGCTTCGGCGAGCCTTCGCCCTGGGCGCCGGGCGAGTACCGGGTCAAGGCCAAGGTGGTGGTCGTGTGCGCCGGCGGAGCGGTCAACTCGCCGGCCCTCCTGCTGCGCTCGGGATTGGGCGACCGTCTGCCGAACCTCGGACGCTACATGACCTTGCACCCGGCGCTGATTCTGGTGGGCGAGCACGAGCGCCCCATCACCAACTTCTATGGCCATCCCAAAAGCTATTACTGCGACGAGTTCTGGAAGAGCGACGCCTTCCTGCTCGAGACCTGCATGTACTTCCCCTTCGTCACCGCAAAGAACCTCATCGGCTTCGGCGCCGAGCACTCCGAGCTGATGCGCGCCTTCCCGCGGCTGCAGATGATCCTGGTGCTCGCCCTCGACCCCGCGATCGCCGATAACCGGGTCACGGTGGACTCGGGAGGTGAACCGGTGGTCGACTACACCCTCACCGAGGGTGTCCTCGACACCCTGCACGCCTCCATGCTGGCGAGCACGCGGGTCTTCTTCGCCGCCGGCGCCAGGCGCGTGCACGCCCCCGCGGCCAAGACCTTCTTCATCGACGCGGCGGACGCCGGCCGTATCGACGAGCTGATCCCGAGATCCAACGTCCTGCCCGGGAAGATCTCGATCACCAGCGCCCACCTCATGGGAGGCTGTCGAATGGGGCGTGACCCGGGAGACTCGGTCACCGACGGGTGGGGGATGGTCCACGGGACCCCGTGGCTCTACGTCGCCGACTCCAGCCTCTTCCCGCAGTGCTCGGAGATCAACCCCTACGTCACGGTCATGGGTCTCGCCGACCGGGTTGCCGAGGGGATCCGCAGCAATGCCGGGGAGCTCCTGGCGTCATGAAGACGCGAGCCGCCAAGGCCGTCGTGCAGGCGCTGGTGGACGAGGGCGTTCGTCATGTCTTCGGGATCCCGGGGACCCACAACATCGAGCTCTATGACGCCCTCGCCACGACCGAGAGCTGCGAGCCGGTGCTGGTGACCTCGGAGGTGGCGGGCGCCTTCATCGCCGAGGGGTACTCGCGCTCGTCGGACTCGGTCGGAGTCATCAACGTTGTCCCCGGCGCCGGCGTGACCTACAGCCTCTCCGGCATCGCCGAGGCGTGGATGGACAACACCCCGATGGTGGTGCTGGCAAGTGGTATCCGCACCGACACCTCGGCCGCTTACCAGCTCCACGCCATCGACCAGCTCGCGGTTCTGGGTCCGGTGACCAAGGCCGTTTTTCGTATCGAGCGGGCGGATGACCTCTACCCGGTGATTCGTCGCGCCTTCCAGATCGCCCGCCGGGGCGCGCCGGGCCCGGTTGCGGTGGAGATTCCGGCCCAGTTTTTCATGGACCGACAGGAGCTCGGAGATTATCGCTTCGAACCCGATCCCGAAATCGGCGGCGAACCCGACCCGGGGCTCGTCGAACGGGCGGCGGCGATGCTCGGCGAGGCCGATCACCCGGCCCTCTACCTGGGGAACGGCGCTGCCGGCGCCGCCGATCTTCTGGTGCCTCTGGCGGAGCAGCTCGGCGCCCCTGTGACCACCTCGTTCAGCGGCAAAGGGGTCTTCCCCGAAAGCCACCCGCTGTGGGCGTGGAGCGGCTTTGGAAGGCAGGCGCCGTCGTTCGTGCGCCAGATCATGGAACGCTGCGACTGCCTGCTTGCGATCGGCTGCCGGTTCGGTGAGGTGACAACCGGCGGCTACGGGATCGAGCCTCCCGAGGCCCTGATCCACGTCGACATCGAGCCCGAGGTCTTCAACCGCAATTTCGCCGCCGGGCTTTCGGTGGCCGGGGACGCCAGGCGATTTGTCGAGGCGCTCGGAAACCTGATCGAGGGAAGTCGTCCGTGGGTGAGCCTGGCGGAAGAGATTGCACGTGGGCACGCCCAGGTGGCGGCGAAGTGGCGGCGCCATGCGAGCGATACCCGGGTCAACCCGTACGCCCTCTTCGAAGCGCTCCAGCAGCACTGCGGTCCCGACGCGGTTTTCACCACCGACAGCGGCAACGGCACCTTCCTCGCCGTGGAGCACCTGCGGCTGGACTCGCCCGGGCGGTTCCTGGCGCCCACCGATTTCTCGTGCATGGGCTACTCGGTGCCGGCGGCCATCGGCGCCTGCTTCGCCAACCCCGGCCGCGACGTCGTGGCCCTGCCCGGCGACGGGGCGTTTCTGATGACCGGGCTCGAGCTCATCACCGCGGCGACCTACCGTGCGGCGCCGCTGGTGTGCGTGCTCGCGGACGGCAAGCTCTCGCAGATCGCCCAGTTCCAGAAGATGATGGTCAACCGCGAGACCGCGAGCGTGCTGCCGGGCTACGACCTCGAGGGATTCGCCCGTACCACCGGATGCCGCTACTTCCGGATCATCCGCGACTCCGAGCTCGACTCGGTGCTGCCGGCAGCCCTCGATCTCACCCGCCGGGGCATCCCGGCCCTGGTCGAGGTCGCCATCGACTACTCGCAGAAGACCTACTTCACCAAGGGCGTCGTCAAGACGGTCTTTTCGCGCCTGTCCTGGGGCGACCGGGTCGCCAACATCGCGCGCGCGGTCGGCCGCCGAATCTTTTAGAATTCTCAATTCTCAATTCTCAATTCTTAATTACCGCCCACTCGCCCCCTTGATTGGGTTGGGGTGGCGGAATTCAAAATTGAGAATTCAAAATTGAGAATTATTTTTCGTCAAGCATCGCGGTGTAGACGTCGCCGGTCATCTCGGCCGCGTTGAAGACGAGCCGGCCGCTTC
>JAIVTZ010000577.1:0-2973 GCA_049188105.1 Deltaproteobacteria bacterium
CGAGGTCGTACGGAAAGAGGTAGCGCAGCGGGTTGCAGAAGCCGGCGAGGAGCTCTCCGCCGGGGCGAAGGACGCGCGCGCACTCCGACCACACCGGCCGCAGATCGGGGACGAAGCAGTTCGACACCGGGTGGACGATCAGATCGAAGACGCCGTCCTCGAAGACACCGAGATCGGCCATGTCGCCCTCGATCGTTTCGAGATCAAGGCCTTCGCGCTCCGCCACGAGTCGATCCTGAGCGAGCTGTTTGGGTGAGTTGTCGAAGACCGTGACCCGGGCTCCGGTTGCCGCCAGGATCGGTCCCTGCTGGCCGCCGCCGGACGCCAGGCACAGGATCCTTGCGCCCTCGAGCTCCGGGAACCATGAGCGGGGCACCGGGCGCGTGGGGGTGAGAAGAATCTCCCATTCGCCGCGACGGGCGGCCTCGATCTCCCGGTGGGAAATGGGGACCGTCCAACGGTTCTCCTTCGCCACCTGCACATTCCAGGCCTCTCGATTCAGTTCACGGACGTCAGCCACCGGTGTCACTCCTTCAGTTCGTGCACAGGGATTTCTGGCTCATCTGGTAGATCATCGAGAAGATATCGCTTTAGAAAATCGACCTTGAGCCGGTGGAAATGGAGAGCGAACTTCGATCGCCTGACGCCGTGCCGGGTGCGAGGGTAGATCATGAGCTCGAAACCTTTGTCGGCAGCGGCCAGCTTACCGATCAGCTGGAGCGAGTTCTGGAGATGGACGTTGTTGTCCATTGTGCCGTGGACGAGGAGCAGCGCCCCCTCGAGGTTGTCGGCATAGGTCAGCGGCGCCGACGCCTCGTAGCCCTCGGGGTTGTCCTCGGGGGTGTCCATGTAGCGCTCGGTGTAGATGGTGTCGTAGAGGGACCAGTCGGTGACCGGGGCGTAGGCGATGCCGGCGCGGAAGACATCGGGCGCTCTGAGCATCAGGAGCAGAGTCATGTAGCCGCCGTAGCTGCCGCCGTAGACGGCGATGCGGTCGGGATCGACCCACGGCTGCTCCTTCAGCCAGCGTGCGGCGGCGAGCTGGTCGGCGACCTCGAGCTCTCCGAGCCGCCGGTGGACCGCGGTCTCGAAGGCGTGGCCGCGGCCCCAGGTGCCGCGGTTGTCGACCAGGAAGACGGCTATGCCCATGTCGGCAAACAGCCGGTAGGTGTTGTGGATCGATCCCCCCCAGCGGTCGGCCGTGAGCTGCGAGTTGGGGCCGCCGTAGACGTAGAGCACGACGGGATAGCGTTTTTCGGGGTCGAGGTCGCGCGGCCGCATCAAGAGGGAGTACAGCTCGGTACCGTCGTCGGCGGTGATCGAGCCCGCCTCGATCGGTAGGAGGTCCCAGCCGTCGAGCTCGTTCCCCGACTCCCAGAGCCGGCGCAGGACCTTGCCGTCGGCCGACAGCAAATCTGCGCGCGGTGGCGTGTCGCGGGTCGACCAGAGGTCGACGAGGGAGTCGCCCTTGGGGGAGAGCGTCCCGTCATGGACGCCGCGCCGCGATCGTCCGAGAAATTCGAGATCGCCGGAGGCGAGATCGACGCGGTAGAGGTGCCGACGCCGGTGGTCCTCGAGATTGGCCTGGATAAAGGCGTGCTCCTCGGCCGCGTCGACACCGAAGAGGTCTTCGATCTGCCACGGGCCGGATGTGAGGTGTCGCTTCACCGATCCGTCGGCGGCGCGGAGCTCGAGGTGACGCCAGCCGTCGCGCTCGGTGGTCCACAGGAAGCTCCCATCGGAAAGGAAGTGGAGGTCGTCTCGGATGTTGACCCAAGCCGCGTCTTTCTCGGTGAGCAGGGTCCGGGTCTCACCGGTGGACGGGTCGGCCAGAAGGAGGTCGAGGAGGGTCTGGTCACGGTTGAGGCGCTGCACCCACACGGCGCCGGCGGGGGTCCAGCCGGCGCGAACCAGGTAGTGGTCGCCTTCGCCGGTTTCCACCCACACCGGCTCGCCACCGTCGATGCCGATGACGCCGAGCCGCACCTTCGGGTTTGCGGTGCCGGCCTTGGGGTAGCGCTGCTCTTCGAGCTCGGGGTAGGGGGCGCTGTCGCCGGTGATGGGGACGACGCCTACGGGTCGTACGTCGAACTGTAGGAATGCCAGCCGCGAGCCGTCGGGGGACCACCAGTAGGAGCGCTCGACGTCGAGCTCCTCCTCGTAGACCCAGTCGGCGACGCCGCTGAGCAGAAAGTGGTTGTCGCCGCGGTCGGTGACGCGGTGCGTGGCGCCCGATGCCAGATCGAGCCAGTGCAGATCACCGTTCCTGACGAAACCGATCTTCGACCCGTCCGGGCTGAACGCAGGGAAAACCTCTTGGGCCGGGTCCTCGGTCAGGAATCGGGCCTTGCCGGTGGCCAGCTCGAAGAGGTAGAGATCGCCGGCGTGGCCGCCGACCAGCGTCGCACCGTCGGGCGAGAGCACCGGCGTCAGCCGGTGCGACGCCGAGCTGTTGACGTCACTCATCTTTGGCTCTGTGAAGTCAGGCCGCTGCTCGGCGAGATCTTCCATCAAATCCGCCCAGTCGGTCAGCTCCTCGCGCTCGCCGGTCGCCACGAGTTGTCGCCACAGTGTCTCTTCGTCGCCCTGCGACGTGAAGTAGATGATCTGCTGACCGCCTGGAAGCCACTCGAGATTGGTGACCCGCTCGAGCTCGAGCGCCCCGTCCTCGAAGAGAGCCTCGAGGGTCAGCTTCTTGAGCGGTTCCTCGGCCGTGGCCATCACCGGGATCAGAGCGAGACAGAGCACGAAAACAATGCGGCGCATGCCTTCCTCCATTCGCAGGGCAGTGTACCCGTTTAACCCATTTAACCTGCACTCCAAAGAAACTTCCCGCGTTTCGTCGTGATGGTTCGAACCAGCCGCGAAGCGGCGGCATACTCATAGCCTGGGGCGTCAGCCCCAGGAACACGGCAGGAAAAAAATCCTCAAGCCGCGAAGCGGCGACAGACAACCGGAAGATGATGGCTGCGG
>JAIVTZ010000578.1:0-2972 GCA_049188105.1 Deltaproteobacteria bacterium
TCTGTCAATCCTGTCGGTTCTATAGAGGTACCCGGCACGCACTAGCGCACTTAGCCTGATGGGGTGATCCAGAAGATCGTAGGTGAGTGCCAGGGACCATTTCACTCCTGGCCCTGTTCTCTCAGCCAGCCAGCACACCTTGCCACGCCTTGCTTAGGGTCTCTTTGGCATCGGTGACGATCGGCTCTCCATGGGCGATGAGGACTCGCTCGAAATCCCACGAGAGAATACGTGACAGTGACCGGCTGGCGGCTGTCTTGTCTCTCCAGCCGAACTGGTACTCGGGCGCCGGCTTGGGACGGTTCCACATTCTGAAGACGACCTTCCAGAAGAACCTCAATACCCAGTTGGTGCCCGGCGTCGAATCACCGATATTTTCGATCAGGTCAACGAGGATCAGAGTCCTGCTCGCCCGGTGCAGGAACGCGACTTCCCAGATGAACCGTGAGCCCTCCACCAGGACTTGATCGAGCTCAGCTTCCCATTCGGGCTGTGCGTTGTTACCGAGGATCTCATCGAAGGGGATGTTGGGACGCTTCCGCTCGATGCCGGGACAGAGAAATGTCTTCGCGTCCGGGAATGCCTTCTGACATGAGATGACGTGCAGGTAGTGGTAGGTGCCCGGCGCCACGATGAAGGCGGTGGGGCCGAGGTCGGCGATCTCTGCCTTCGTTTGTGAGTCGATCTCGCAGGGCGAGTGAATCAGCAGGTGGCCCGCCTTGAGACGTATCACGGTCATTAGGGCCGGGAAGGTGCAGCCGGAGTAACGAATCGGATACTTCTTCACCCAGACGTCCGGAGCGAACATTTCCAGAGCCGTGCTCATGTGACCTCCCTCATGCCTCCGTCTGATTCAGGTGTCTGGCGACCTTCTTCTGCCCTTTTCCCCTGTTGCGTTGGACGCCGTTCATACAATCCGCCCATCAAGGTAGTCCGCCAGCCGCGCCTGGGGAATCACCGTGGAGGTGATGGACCCCGGATCCGCGCGGCGGTTCATCACGCCGAGAACGAACGTCGTGCACTTTACAACGATCCTTGCTTATTGGGACGGTCGAACAGCATCCCCCAGCTTAGATGGACGGCGATGTCCGGGGTGTTGTCGTAGCTGAAGATGTTCTCGGTCAGTCCAACGCCCCAAACCCCGGTTCGGGTTGCCCATTTCATGCCCACTGTGCGGCGATCTCCACGAACTCGAACTCACCATCGATGTAGTATCCCTCGCCGTCAGGAAGACCCACGATGAAGGCCACGTCGTCTGCAGTGAGTCGTCGGCGCACATCTCCCCGGGTCTCGGCCAGGTACGTCTCGACGGCGGGACTGACCTGGAAGTCATTGACCCTCGAGTAGTGGAGCTCGAAGGCGGAGCGGCCCTTTCCAAGCGGCGCGGCGGGAACTGCGGTCAACCCCAACACGAGAAAGCTCGGCACGGTGAAGTCGCGCACCCGCATCGGCACGCCGATCGGGTCGTGGATGAGGAATGCAGCGGGCTCCTCGGCGGCGATCACGCCGCAGGCCAGCCCCGTCAGGATTGGAGCGAGGAACAAGTGCAAACGGTTCATTTCAACTCCTCCCACACCGAGTGCTCGACGAGACCGAAAACCGCCAGCGAAGATACAAGTTGGAGGCCGAGCCGGCTCGGCCCTTCTGCTTGGGACATTTCGAGATGTTGGATGTGGACCGCCAGGTCGGTCTCCAGCCCACGACGGCGATACATCGTGACAACCTCGGCTTGATCGCCCGCCGACCAGATCGACTCGCGGATTCGGTCGGCGAGGGACTCGAGCGGCTCCCCGGACGACCGCAGGTGGATGATCTCGAGCCGCCTCATTTCTTGCCTCCAAGCGCGCGATAGTGCGCCTCGAGGGTGCGGGTGCCGGTTGCCGGAGCCACCACGTCGGTGGTGGCCATGGTAGTGAAGAACGCCAGCAGATCGCCCTGGTGCCGGTTGAAGAGTCGGACCAGGCGCACCACCGGCCACATGAGCCACTCGGGGATGCGTGTCACTTTCGCCTGCCGGCCGAGCACCTCGAACGCGAGTGCCGCCACCTCGCTCCAGGTAATGGTCTCGGGTCCACCCACGTCGATCTCGCGCTGGTCGCCGTCGATGGCATCGACGCAGCGAATCGCGAGGTCGGCGCCGTGGATCGGGTTCGTGCGGTTCTCACCCGAGCCGATGAGCCAGACCCTGCCCCTGCGGGCCATCTCGAAGAACTCGCCCATGTCCGAGAAGTAGCCGGTCGGGCGCAGCACCGCGTAGCAGATCCCCGATGCCTTCAGCTCGTCGACGAAGTCCTCGTGGGCCGCGCCGATGTCCAGATGCCGCAAGCTGGGCCCGTTGAAGGCCGACACGTAGACGAACTTTTTCACTCCTGCCTTGAGGGCCGCCTCGAGCAGGTTCTTGTTTCCCTGATAGTCGACGTCGCGGAAAGTCAGGCCATCCTTCTGCCGGGTGATACCGATCGAGGAGAAGACCACGTCGATTCCATCACAGATGTGCTCGAGCGTGTCGGGCCGGGTGACCTCGGCCCTTACGATTTCGTCTGTTGAGTCCCAAAGGTGGTCGAGCTTCTTGGGAGAGCGGACCAGGGCGCGAACGAAGTAGCCTCGGGCTTTGAGCTCCTGGGCCACGAACCCACCGAGATAGCCGGTGGCGCCGGCGACGAGCACGCGTTGCATCAGGCCACCTCCACCCGGTCCGCCGCGGGTTGCTGCGGCACATAGTCGAGAAGTGCGTCGAGGTCGGGAGTCTCCATCCCGGCCAGCCTTTTGAGCACGGCGAACTCCTCGGCCAGCTCGAGCAGCTCCGGGCCGACCGTTCGGGCGTGGAGCCCGAAGCGGACCTCAGCGCTGCGCGAGCCGAACAGCTTGCTGAACACCACCGGCTCCAACCACCGTGGGAGCCAGTAGTAGAGGTTGAACACCGGGGGCTGGCGCTTGCGATACCCGATCTTGCGGAGGACGTTTCCGGCCTC
>JAIVTZ010000579.1:0-2972 GCA_049188105.1 Deltaproteobacteria bacterium
CGACATCGGAGTCGACGAGCTCGAGCTGCAGATGGTCATCACGGCGCTCGATGCTGACGGTGATTCGATCGCCGCCGCCCTCGTTATGTCGGACCATGTTGGTGAAGAGCTCCTCGACTACGAGGTTGATGCAGAACGCGGTCTTCTCGTCGACCTCCTGGCCGTCCACAAACGTCTCCAGGAACGCGAAGACCTCGCCAAGGGCCTCGATCTCGCGTCGGAACTCCCCGCTGATCGCCGCCACGCCCCCAAACCCCCGTTCGACACCACCCCGCCGCCCCGAACTCGCCGGAGCGGAAACTCTCGATCTGCTTTGATGTCGCTGATCGTCACTCTACCACGGAAGAGGGCCTGTGACCGGTCGTTTAGCGGGGAAGGCCTCCCGCCTGCCCACCGCAGCCTGGACCCTGCATCCAGGCGGAGCGGCATGTATGCTGCCCCCACAGGGAAATTGCATAACCTAGGTAGGGGCGGCATAAATGCCGCCCCTACGGAGACGACACTTCCGAGCGGGTTGGTGGGTGCCGGTGGCAGCGGTGCAAACCAAAAGACGATTCCCAGAGCCCTGAAAGGGCGAAAGATCCATAGCCTGGGGCGTGAGCCCCAGGTATTCGATCGATTCCACAATCGTGAGCCCCGAAGACAGATGGTGCCCTTTTCGCAGTCCACGGGCCCTCGTCGACATCCCTGCCCGCGCTGGTGATAGACTCTGTCCAGCAAATCGGTGAGCAGGAGGATTGAGTAGCCGCCATGAAGCTCAGCTTCGAACCCGATCCGGAAATCCCCGGCGGTCTCGTCGTGCGCCTCTCCGGCAACCTCGACATCAACGGCGCATCCCAGCTCTGGGACGAGGTGTCGAACCGCGCCGGCGAGGAGATGCGCTTCTTCATCTTCGATTTCACCGACGTCCCGATTGTCACCAGCGCCGGCATCGGTACCCTCGTTCGTTTTCTCGTTCGCCTCCGCGGCTACAGCGGCGCCGTCGCCATCTGCGGCTGCAGTGACAAGATCCGCGAGATCTTCTCGATCGTCATGCTCGACGACATCCTCCAGGTCTGCGACAGCGAAGAGGAGGCTCGGCAGAAGCTGGCACAGTCCTGAGATGAGCGATTCTCGCCGGCGATCTGTACCGAGCTCTGCGTCGTCCGTGACGACGAGTCCGCCGCTGGCTGGAAGCTCGAGGTCGGGCCGTTCCCCGGGTGGAAGACGGTGCCGAGCTGGAAACTGCTGAGCACGGGGGTCAGTTTGGCGTCTTTGGATGCTTCCAGCCCGGCGCCATTGCCAGCCAACGGCCTTCGGTCAGTGCCCGGGTCAGGAAAGGGAACCCCTCCGCGACCAGACGAGAAAGCTCCTTTTCGGTGTACACCGTGATGTCCGTCGCCAAACCGATACGGGGTGGCGGAAGTCGTTCTGCTCGTTCGGCCGGCGGGGTCTCCGAACTTTCGAGAACAACGATGACGTCCGCGTCCGATCCCGGTGCGTGATGATTGCGGGCGAGGGATCCGTAGAGGAGCACCGCGAGCACACTCTCGTCCGAGGCCACAATCTGATCCGCCCAGGACTGCAGCCGGTCGAGGATGCCCGTCCAATCAGGTGAGATGACGCGCACAGAACTCATGGATCGCCTCTGCGTCCTCGATGGCCAGGCTTGCGTCCTCGGCAGTGTAGAAGTCACCCGGCGCACCAGCCGCAAAGCCGTTCGGATATCGTGTCGGCACATAGTGCCGGTCGAGGCGTCGTCCCCGATCCACGAGGCCCTCGGAGACGGCAAGGTCATCGGGAAGCACTTCGAGAAGCTGGTGCACCACGTGGCCCCACGCTTCCTGGTGGAGCTGCTGGAAGACGGCCTTGATCGCCTTCTCGGCGGCCTGCTGGGCCGCAAAACATGACCACTCGAAGTCCTTATCCTCCAGTGCGTGCCGGGCGTGCGCGAGGTCGCGCTGAGCCTGACGCCACCAGTCTGATGCTCTGCTTGCCATGGGGCGATGGTAGCACGTGGTCGGATGAAGGAGCGAACTGGAAACGACTGACCTGGGTCGATTCGACACCTCACACCACCAACTTTTCCGGTCGCAGGGTGCATGTAATAAATGAAACCGTGTCTCAATAATTTCAATTTGTTCTTGCGCATACTCGATATATGGTGCATATTTGAGGAGATAAGCAATCGTTAGTGAAATAGGGCTGGGGGTATCCGCAATGGTTTTTCGGCGATCTCACCAAACCGCCGGCCCCGCGGATCGCCGATTCGGCGATGGGAACAGGGTCTGGTAGGGGGGTGTAATGAATTGGAGGGTAGTCGCGATTTCGTCGGTGGTGGTTCTCATGGCTGGCGGCGTCGGAACCGCGCAAACCACCCGCGGTGACATCCGGGGTCGCGTGGTCGACGAAGCGGGGGCGATGCTGCCGGGAGTGAAGGTCAGCCTCGAATCCCCCGCACTCATCGGCACCCCCGACACTGTCACCGACGCCGACGGCGCCTTCAAGTTCCTGGTGTTGCCGCCGGGGATCTACGCCGCGACCTTCAGCCTGGCCGGGTACCAGATCCAACAGCAGCCCAACATCAAGGTCGGCATCGACTCGACGGTCCGGCTCAAGGTCACGATGACGCCGGCGTTCTCGGACGAGATCTTCGTATCGGCCGGGTCGCCGCTGGTCAACACCAGCGACACGACGGTCGGCATCGAGCTGTCGCACGACTTCTACATGGATCTGCCGATGGCCCGCAACTACTCGGCAGTCGCTTCTGTGACGCCGGGCGCGCAGGATGACCTTTCGGGCCAGACCTTCTACGGCTCCACCGGCGCCGAGAACGCCTACTACATCGACGGCGCCAACACCACCGAGATCGAGCGCGGGGTGCAAGGGATGGACCTCAACTTCGAGTTCATCGACGAGGTTCAGGTCAAGGCCGGCGCCTACTCGGCCGAGTACGGCCACGCGACCGGCGGTCTGATCAATGTGATCACCAA
>JAIVTZ010000580.1:0-2971 GCA_049188105.1 Deltaproteobacteria bacterium
CCGCATGGCAGGTCGCCATCGAACGCAGCGCGGGTCCAACGGCCCTGCTCCTCAGCCGACAGGGGCTGCCGGTGCTCGAGGAGGCCCGCAAGGCCGGCGCTGACGGGGTTGCCCACGGAGCCTATGTCCTGGTCGACGGTAAAGGTGAGGCGCCGCAGATCGTGATTGTCGCCACCGGCGGTGAGGTGTCGCTGGCGATCGACGCCCGCGCCGAGCTGGCGCGGCGGGGAATCAGGGCGCGGGTGGTGTCGATGCCGTCGTGGGAGCTCTTCCGTGAGCAGTCGAAGGACTATCGCCGGTCGGTGCTTCCCGTGGGAATTCCGCGACTCGCGGTCGAGGCGGGGGTCACCCTGGGCTGGGCGGAATTCGTGGGTGACAGCGGCGCGGTCATCGGCATCGATCGATTTGGCGCCTCGGCTCCGGGGGCCGAGGTCGCCGAGCGTCTCGGGCTCACCGTCGAAGCGGTGGTGGCAAAAGCGGTGGAAATAATGGGAAAGAACGTGTGACGATTGTTTTCGGGCACGGGCGCAGACTCGGGTAGGGAGGCGGCATGAATTCACTGAAGCAGCTGTGGGAGGATCAGGGGCAGGCGGTGTGGCTGGACTTCATCGAGCGCGCCCTGCTCTCAGGCGGCGGTCTCGCACGCTTGGTAGCGGAAGACGGGGTGCGCGGCGTGACCTCGAACCCCTCTATCTTCCAGAAGGCTATCGAGGGCGGCGGTGCTTACGGCGATGCGGTCGCCGAGCTGCTCGAGAACGATCCGGGAATGACCACCACAGACCTCTATGAGGCCCTTGCGATCGAGGACATTCGCGGCGCAACCGATATCCTGCAGCCGGTTTACGAGGCCAGCGGCGGCGACGATGGGTACGTCAGTCTCGAGGTCTCTCCCCATCTCGCCCGCGATACAGAGGGCACGGTCGCAGAGGCCGAACGGTTGTGGCGAACGGTTGATCGGCCCAATCTGATGATCAAGGTGCCGGCCACCTCGGAGGGCATTCCAGCCATCGAGCGATTGATCGCGGAAGGCATCAACGTCAACGCCACCCTGATGTTCTCGCTCGAGGACTACGAGGCGGTGGCCGGAGCGTATCTGCGCGGTCTCGAGGCGTGTGCCGAGCCCGCCCGCGTCGCCTCGGTTGCGTCGTTCTTCGTCAGCAGGGTCGACACCAAGGTCGATGCTGCGCTCGATGCCATCGCAACGCCCGCGGCCCTCGACCTTCGCGGAAAGGCTGCCATAGCCAACGCCAAGCTCGCCTACCGCCGCTTCGAGGAGCTCTTCAGCGGCGACGCGTTTGCGGCCCACGCCGAGCGGGGAGCGCGGGTACAGCGTCCGCTGTGGGCGTCGACCAGCACCAAGAACCCCGACTATCGTGATGTGATCTACGTCGAGGAGCTGATCGGCGCCGACACCGTCAACACCCTGCCGGTCGCCACCCTCGAGGCGTTCCGCGACCATGGCCGGCTGCGCGCCAGCCTGCGCGAGGACCCGGCCGCGGCCGAGCAGGTCTTTGCCGGCCTTGCCGACCTCGGTGTGGACATCAACGCGATCACCGAGGAGCTGCAGGTGGAGGGTGTCTCAGCCTTTGCCGCATCCTTCGACCAGCTCCTCGCCGCCCTCGACGCGGCACGGGTTTGAGATGTGCGGCATCATCGGCTATGTGGGCGCGGACGAGGTGGTGCCGGTGCTGCTCGACGGTCTGCGTCGTCTCGAGTACCGCGGTTACGACTCCGCAGGCATGGCGGTGATGGCTGCGGATGAGATCGGGATCCTGCGCGCCGCTGGCAAGCTCAAGAACCTCGAGCAGAAGGCGTATCACGAACCCCTCCATGGAACGGTGGGCATCGGTCACACCCGGTGGGCGACCCACGGCGCTCCCACCGAGGCCAACGCCCACCCCCAGACAGACGCCGGGGGACAGGTGGCGGTGGTCCACAACGGCATCCTCGAAAACTACGGAAGTCTGCGGAAGGAGCTCCAGGCAGCGGGCGTCGATCTCCAGTCGGACACCGACACCGAGCTCATCGCCCAACTCCTCGGCCGCGAAGAGGGGGCCCTCTCGAAGCGGGTGCTCGCGATCCTGCCGCGACTCGAGGGCCAGTACGCCGTAGTCGCCGTCAACCGGGCTGAGCCCGACGTGGTGGTCGCCATCCGCAACGGACCGCCGCTGGTGGTCGGTCTCGGCGAGGGCGAGAACCTGGTCGCCTCAGACGTCACCGCGTTGCTCCACCGCACGCGGCGGGTGATTTTCTTGGAAAACGGCGATGTGGCCGAGGTGCGCGCGGACGGCGTGCGGATCTTCGATGCTCCGGGCTCGGAGGTCGAACGGCCGGTGGAGACCCTCGACTGGGACGCCGCGCGGGTCGAGAAGGGCGGCTACCGCCATTTCATGCTCAAGGAGATCTTCGAGCAGCCGGACGCAATCCGCAACACGGTCCTCGCCTACCTCGACGGCGAACGTCGCGGCGTCAACCTCGACGGTCTCGGCTTCTCAGCCGAGGAGCTGAGCGGGCTCCGCCGCGTCCACCTCGTGGCATGCGGCACCTCGTGGCATGCGTGTTTGGTCGGGAAGTTCGTGATCGAGGAGCTGACCGGGCTGCCGACCGAGGTCGACTATGCCTCGGAGTACCGGTACCGCCGACCGCTGATCGGCGACGACGTCCTCGTCGTCGGGGTCACCCAAAGCGGAGAGACCGCCGACACCCTGGCGGCCATGGAGATGGCGCGCGAGGGCGGCGCCCTGCTGGCCACGGTGTGCAACAACCGCGGCTCGTCGTCATGGCGACTCGCCACCTCCCGCATGCTCACCCAGGCCGGGCCGGAGATCGGGGTTGCCTCGACCAAGGCCTTTACCACCCAGCTCGTGGCCCTGGTCCTGATGGCGCTGGCCCTGCGCTCCGTCCGTGGTCTGGCCGACGCCACCGACATCGACCTCGTGGCAGAGCTTCAGCGCCTGCCGCTGGCGGTGGA
>JAIVTZ010000581.1:0-2966 GCA_049188105.1 Deltaproteobacteria bacterium
CCAGAAGCCGGGTCAGCTCGCTCACATCTCGGGCGTGACCACCCTGGTGGCCGGCAAGGCACGGGTGCGTGCCCATGAGCGGATGGCTTTCAGCTGCTCCTCCATGGTTCGGGACAGCGGGATGATCTTGCTGAATGCCAACAGGAGGTTGTTCTGCGACACCTCTTCGCCTCGCGCATGGCCGGTAATTCGAGCCGATGCCACCGCCTGCTCGATCTCGGCGCCGTTCCACGTCCGGGTCGCGGAAGCGAGCAGGATCAGGTCGTACGTTGACGGGTCCATCCCGTTGCGTTCGAGGTGGATGGACATGATCTCCTTGCGCTCCTCGTCATTGGGTAAATCGACGAAGAAGACCTGGTCGAACCTGCCCTTGCGTAAGATCTCCGCGGGCAGAAGGTGGATGCGGTTGGCGGTCGCAGCGACGAAGACGTCCGCCCGGTGCTCCTGCATCCAGGTGAGAAAGGTCGAGAAGATGCGGGTATTGGACCCGGTTTCTCCCTCTTGGTAGCCGGCGATGCCCATCTCGATCTCATCGATCCAGAGCACCGCCGGCGCCACCGACTCCACGGCCTCGAGAGCGCGGTGGAATATCCACTCCGCGGAACCTTGAACACCGGCAAAGACCAGGTTCATGTCGAGGCGGAACAGCGGCAGTCGCCACTCGCGGGCGATCACCTTGACGGCGAGGCTCTTTCCGCACCCCGAAATACCCATCATCAGCACGCCTCGCGGCCGGGGAAGTCCCTGCGCGCGGGCTTCCGGCAGAAAGAGATTCGACCGCTCCTTGACCCAGTCCTTGAGCTGGTCGAGACCGCCGAGCTGACTCAGCGCCGGGTCCGGAGGGACGAACTCGAGAATGCCCTCCTTGCGGGTGATCTGTTCCTTCTCGCCGAGGACCTCGCTGAAGAACTCCTCGTCGAGGTCGGAATGCTTCTCGAGCAGCCGCCGAAGCAGATGTTCGGCCTCGGTCAGGGACATGCCCTTGAGCGAACCGACCAGCCGTCCGACCAACGGCGGATCGACGTCGCGCCCGCCGAGCAGTGAGTCGACCAGGGCGGAAATCTCGCTGTCATCCGGAAAGAGCGAGACCACCACGTAGGTCAGAGGTTTGATGGATTCCGGGAGATCGACGTTTTGTTGCAGCAGGAAGAGGAAACGTCCGCTGTTTCTAATCTTGACGGCGGTGTCCCGAAGCCGCCGGCAGATCTTACGGTCATCGAGCATGTCGCCGATGTCTTTGAGCAGGTACAGACCTTTCGGTGCATCCCTCCCGATCCAGGCCAGGGCCTCCATTGGGTCGCAGTGGTTCTGTGAGCCGTGACCGACGAATCCGTCAACGCAGTTCCACACGAACACTGGGAGCTTTTCCGGTTTGGCGGCAGCGGCAAAGCGATTGAGGAGTTGCTCCTGGCGTTCCTCCTCCGGACTCACCAACAGGGTGATCGGGTAGGCGGAGGACAACGCCGTGCGGATCTGATCGACGGTGCTGAGCATGACAGCCATATTGTAGCCCGTATCGTCTCATTCCGCCGAAGACGATGCGGTGGCCTGCCGCTCCGCCTCTTGCCGCTTCCTGACCCGCACTCCTGCGAAGCTCGCTGAGTGGCGAAGCTCCGGCACAAATTTCGATGGGTCGAGCCAGCCGCGAAGCGGCGACAGACAATCGGAAGATGATGGCTACGGCTCACGCCGCAGCCGCTATCTGTCGCCCCTCCAGGGCTGAATGAATTTGCGCCCGGAAATCCTGGGGCTGACGCCCCAGGCTACGAATCTATCGCGCCTTCAGCGCTCGACCGTATGCCAAATCCCAATATCCCGCCGTCCAAATGAACTCCCGATGTTCTTTCTGATGGATCAGGCCGGCGGCGGCTCGAGGGGCACTGCTCACCGAGGGGGAACCCGGTGAGAAGACCGAGTTAGATCACGGACAGCCAGTCCGGCGCGGCGCAACGCGCGCGTCGTGTGTGGCTGCCACGCATGGCGGGAGCGCCAGAGGATCACGATCATTGTGGCGGTGACCAGTGCTGTCGCCATCCAGGCGCCGGCCACCCGTGTGGACTCGACCGAGGTTGCGAGTCGGTCCAGGTCGCCGGCGAACCACCAGCCCAGCCCGGACCACACGCCGAGGTGGACCATCAAGGCGGCGAGATCGACGGCGGCGAATCGAGGCCACTCAATGCGCACCACGCCGCAGGCCGCGAGCCAGGCGCCGCGGCCGAGCGGGAGGACCCGTGCGGGCACCAGCCCGAGGAGGGCGCCGGGCGATTCGGCGAGCCGTGCAGTGACGGTGCGGACGCGGGCCTCGATGCGTGGAAAACGGCCGAGGCGGGGCCGCAACCAACGTCCCCCGAGATAGACCACCTGGTCGGTCACGAAGTGGCTGATCACGACTGCGCCGAGAATCAGAGCCGCCGTTCGGGACGAGTGGCTGCGGGCCGCGAGCGCGCCCATGGCGACCATGAAAAGCTCCTCTGGAATCCAGTGGCCGACGACACGGATGACCGGCGGCAGTGCGAGGGCGAGGATGACTGCGTGGGGTTCGAGCCAGGCGATGAGGTCGGCGATCTGTTGCAGCACGGAGTCGAGTATAGCGGAAAACCGGTAGAGAACATCATGCTGAATAAGCGAAGGCAAGAAACGCTCCACGAGCGCCGTCAGGCTCGACCCACGAAAGCGAATATCGGGAGAGCTTCGGGAGCGGGCGATGAGGACCGGGTCTACGATCAAGCGCCGAAGGCGCGATAGATTCATAGCCTGGGGCGTGAGCCCCAGGTACCAAGCGTAACAACACCCAGAAGCCCCCGAAGGGGGCGACAGACCGCAGCTGCGGCACAAGCCACGGCCATCATTTTCAGTTGTCTGCCGCCGCTCCGCGGCTTTTCTATTTTTGTGTACCGCTCTTCCTGGGGTTACTGACGGCCTTCGGCCGTCGTGACGCACCGTCGCCAGCGCGTGGCTCATCGCCT
>JAIVTZ010000582.1:0-2964 GCA_049188105.1 Deltaproteobacteria bacterium
ATCGACGCCTTCATCGACGAGGCCGAGGAGCGCTGCGAAAAATCGCCGAATGCGATCGACCCCGAGCTTCCCGCCCTGTGCGAATTTCTCTCCAATTATGGAGCGACCCACCCCACCCAGTACCGGCGGCTGCGCGGCTTCTTCACCCGCGCCGTGATGATCGCGGACCACGAGGAGGCCCGCGAGATGGCCGCCGAAGGCAAGCGGCGGCTGGCGACAGGCTTCCGGGTCTGGCTCGGCACTCCCTCCCGGGTGGCGGTGGATCCGGAGACCGGCCTCGAGTACAGGTGGGAGGACGTCGTCGCCTTCTCCGACGAGGTTGACGAGGAAACCCGGCGGCGCCTCCTCGACGCGCTCCGTACGACGCCGATCATCCGCGAGGCGTCCTTCCTCTTCAGCGCCACGCCGAAGGTCATCCATCTCGACGACATCCTCCCCGGTGGGGTGTGGATTCGGCACCTCGGCACGTCGCACGGGAAGTCAGTGTTTCGGATCGCGATCAGGACGCGTTCGCGGGAGCAGCTCGATCTCGCGCTCAACCTCAACCGGGAGCTGCCTGCCGAGGACGCCCAGGAAGAGATCAACTGGCTCATCGTGTGCAGCGAGGCCCGCGGGCTGGGGCCGCTGGTCGAGATATTCGGCGGGTCCTGGCCGGAGCACGATCTCTGGACCGAGGAGTTCATCCCGGGAGAGACCCTCGACCACGCCGTCAACCGCCTCGCAAAACACCACGAGGACCCGGAGCGCGTCACGGGCTGGTGGCCGTTCGCCGCGTGGGCGGCGCTGAGCGCCTACGTTGATTTTTGGAACCGCACCGGTCGCCGGCTCGTGGTGGCCGATCCGACCCCGGCGAACGTGATCGTCCCGATGCACGACTATCACACCGGGGCGCGCCTGGTGTCGATCTCGTCGCGGGCGCCGTTCGACTCGTTGCCGACGATGCTGCGGAGTTTTCGGCGAATCTTCGTCGAACCGGTCGAGACCGAGCACCCCGAGCTCTCGGGGCTCGCCGGCTGGGACATATTGTTCTCGGCGGTACTGGAGATCATCGGCGAGCAGGAGGGCGCGGCACAGCTCCGCACCGTCCTCGAGACCGCATCATCGGAGGATCGGGAGATGGCTCAACGCCTCGAGATCTTCCTGGAGTCGGTCGGCCGGCGGGGATTCCTGCCGCGCCGGCTGTTTTTCGCGGCCAAGCGGTTCCGCCGCTGGGACCGGCTCAACCCCGACGCAACCCTTTCGGCACGTGGGCGGACGCTGCACGAGATCTTCGAGACCTACGACGTCGGCGGGCTGCGGGCGGCCTACCCGGAGGCACGGGCGCGATTCTTCCGCGAAACGGTATTCAGGAATGCCTCCGATGTGCTGGCGGAAGGCCTCGAGTCGGTTATCTCCCGGCTGCGGAGCGGCGAGCTCGCGCCCGACGAGCTCAGCGCCGCGGTCGCCGACCTTCGCGCCCACCTCTCCCTCGGCGCCGACGAGGATTACTTCCTCGCCCGCCTCTCCTACCCCTACCTGCGGCCCGAGGACGAGGTCCAGTATGTGGCGGCAGCCCCCGGCGGCACCCAACAGAGCGAAATGGTGGTCACCCTCGAGGACGGGGACGGCAACCCGTACCGGATCCGCCACGCGCTCAGCGCCAAGGAGGTGGGGCGGCTCCACCGGCTCTTCCTCGCCGCCAAGCTCCAGGTCCAGTTTCGACCCGAACACCGGTTTCTGGTCGCGATCAGCGAGCGCGGCAATCTGATCGGCGGCCTCTTCTACGAAGAGCAGCCCGAGGCGAGCACGGCACACATGGAAAAGATCGTCGTCGCAGAGGGCTTTAAGAGCCGCGGAATCGCCGGCGCGCTGATCGAGGAGCTGCGAAACCGGCTGCGGACCGCCGGTTGTCGGTCATTGACCACGGGCTTCTTCCGGCCGCAGTTCTTCTACCGCATGGGCTTCACGGTCGAAAGGCGCTACGCCGGCCTCGTTCAGTCGTTGATAGAGGACGAGGTGGAGACGTAACCCGCCCATCAACTTCTTCGGCACGCCTTGTCCGGGATAATTCCCTGTGATAGCGTATGGCTACATCGTGATCGCACACGATCACAAAAAGTTCCCAAGGAGCCCGACATGCCACTGAGCGGACGCAAGATTCTGGTCGCCGAGGACGAGCCCGATCAACTCGACTTTATCAAGACGGTGCTCGAGGACAGCGGTGCGGCGGTGGTCGTCGCTCACAACGGCACCGAGGCCCTCTCTCTTGTGCGTTCCGAGCTTCCCCACGCCATGACTCTCGACATCAACATGCCCGGGACGGATGTGATGGACCTGCTCGGCGAGCTCAAGGGCGACGACGTGGTGGTGCTGGACCTGCGCGGCCTGTCCGATGTCTGCGACTTCTTCGTGCTGGGCACCGGTCAGGCCGACGTTCAGGTCAAGGCCATCGCCCAGGCCGTCGTTGTCGCTGTCGCGGTCCCTGAAGTCCGGCGTCCCGTCCCCGTCGCCGTCGAAGAGCGCATCGATGCCATGGAACTGGAGCATCTGACGAACGCGCAGCAGCCGAACTCGCTCTTCTGCAGTCGCGC
This sequence comes from Deltaproteobacteria bacterium, assembly GCA_049188105.1. Lineage (GTDB taxonomy): Bacteria > Acidobacteriota > Thermoanaerobaculia > Thermoanaerobaculales > Sulfomarinibacteraceae > Sulfomarinibacter. The sequence goes on from JAIVTZ010000582.1 coordinate 2,571, forward strand.
TGAATCGAACGAACCCGAGTTCCGTGCGCTCGAGATGGAGACCGCCTTGCTCCGGAACGATTGGAGGGGTGAGGCCAAGGAAGCCGATGCCCCCCAACCGCAGCACGCCCAACGCTATGCCTCCGACAAGAACCTGCCAGAAGGAACTCGCTTCGAGTGATCCCGAGATGAGAACAAGCAAGCCGAAGATGACAACGTCAACGACCAACACGACCAATCCGTAGGTCTGGACCACGAATGGCATGAGAAGGAGATCCAGCACCGGCCGAACGAAGATGTTGAGCAGGCCGTAGATAACTGCGAGGATCGCTATCGATCCGAGTTTCAAATCAAGCTCTGTGCGGAATCCCGGCATGAACGCAAGTACGATCGTGATGAACGCGATATCCATCAT
>JAIVTZ010000583.1:0-2953 GCA_049188105.1 Deltaproteobacteria bacterium
CGACGACATGTCATGTAGCGTACTTTTTTGCACTGCGGAAACCAGCACTTCCCATGCATGAAATCGGACACGCCGAATGACATCCGATTGATTCATACGACACCACCATAATAACGGATGCTGGAAGATTGGATGCATTGCTGCGGCGGCCAAACAGGGGTGGAAAATGATGTTACCTACGAACCATAAGAAAACGGCGTCCATCGTGTTGTTTCTGATGTTGTTTTCTTCCGGCTCGATCGCGATGGAGTTCCTGCAGGAACGCTGGAAAGGCAAGATGCCGGCCCTCGACGGCCTCCGCCTGATGATGGTGACCACGGAAACCCAGATGGACCGGGTTCGCGAGGCCCTTGATTCCGGCGCCGACGAGTACATCATGAAGCCGTTCGACAAGGAAATGCTGTTGGAGAAGCTCACCCTCCTCGGCATCGACGTTTAGCTGTGCGGCCGATCCGCATCCTGGTGGTGGACGACTCGGTGGTCGCCCGAAAAGTGATCTCGGACATCCTTGCCGAGGAGGAGGATTTCGAGGTCGTGGGCACCGCGCCCAACGGCAAGATCGCGCTGACGAAGATCGAACGGCTCGAGCCGGATCTGGTCACTCTCGACATCGACATGCCGGAGCTCGACGGGATCGCAACACTCACCGCCATCCGATCGTCGCACCCTCGGGTGCGGGTGATCATGGTCTCCAACCACACGAAACGCGGTGCGTCGGTCACGGTCGAGGCCCTGTTCCTCGGTGCGTCGGACTATGTGACGAAGGCTGCAAGAAGCTCGACACGAGACGCGGCAAGGTCATACCTCCAAGAGCAATTGGTGCCAAAGATCCGTGCGCTCAGCCTCCCCGCCACACCCGGCGGCCGCAGCCCCGCTCCGGTCCGAGCTCAGAGGGCCCAGTGGCGAGGCGCGGCCACCACGCCGATCAGCGTGGTGGTGATCGGCGCCTCCACGGGTGGGCCCAATGCGCTGACGACGGTTCTCGAGGCTCTTCCTGCCGACTTCCCGGCGCCGGTGTTGATCGTGCAGCACCTGCCCGCGAACTTCACGACGTTCTTCGCCCACCGACTCGATGCCGCCTGTTCCCTTAGTGTTCGTGAGGCCAACAGCCGAGATGGAGTCACACCCGGAACAATTTGCGTCGCCCCGGGAGGCATGCACCTGGAGACTCGCCGGCGCGGCGGCAGAAAAATATTGATCACCACCGACGGCCCGCTGGTCAACTCGTGCCGACCGGCGGCCGACATCCTCTTCCGCTCGGTAGCGAAGATCTTCGGCGCCGGCACCCTGGCGGTGGTCCTCACCGGGATGGGCCGCGACGGTCTCGACGGCTGCCGTGAGATCCGAGCGGCCGGTGGCCGAGTCATCGCCCAGGACAAGGCGACATCGGTCGTCTGGGGCATGCCCGGACAGGTCGCCGAAGCGGGTCTGGCCGAGGTCGTGCTTCCCATCAACGACATCGGACCGGAGATCGTCCGTCGGGTCATGACGAGGCACGAATGAAGGCTTCAAGCCTCCCTGCGCCGCAGTCGGCGATCAGCCCACTCGCCTTCGACTACATCCGCAGCCTGGTCCGCAGTGAGTCGTCCATCGTTCTCGACGATGGAAAGACCTATCTCGTGACCTCTCGTCTTGGTCCGCTCGCGCGAGAATGCCGCTTCGAGTCGGTGGCAGCGTTCATCTCCCACCTCCAGTCCACTCCCACATCCGAGCTCCACACCCTCGCCGTTGAGGCCATTGCCACAACCGAAACCTCGTTCTTCCGCGATCATCACCCGTTCGCAGCGTTGCGGGACGAGATTCTGCCGGAGATGGTGCGGCGACGAAGGACCTCCCGCACGTTGAGCATCTGGTCTGCAGCGTGCTCCAGCGGTCAGGAACCGCACAGCGTCGCCATGATTCTCCGCGATCGGTTCGCGGATCTCGAGGGCTGGAACCTCCAACTCGCCGCCAGCGACATCTCGCGCCGGATGACCGAACGCGCCCGGGAAGGCCTGTACACGCAGCTCGAGATCAACCGCGGCCTGCCCGCACCCTACCTCGTCCGATTCTTCGATCAAAAGGGGGATCGGTGGCTTCTCAGGGAGGATGTTCGCGGGCTCTTCCGGTTCTTCCGCCAAAACCTCGTCGAGCCGTGGTCCCTGGTCGCGCCGGTGGACATCCTCATCCTCCGCAACGTCCTCATCTACTTCGACGTCGACACGCGGCGCGAGATTCTGCGAAGGGTTCGCAGCCTCCTCCGACCGGACGGCTACCTCCTGTTGGGTTCGGCCGAGACTACGCTCAACATCGACAGTCTCTTCACCCGCGTTCCCATCGGCCGCACCGTTTTTTATCAGGTGGCGAGAGGTCAGCAAAGATGAGCATTCCATCGGACGGTCTCAAACGCGTGGTGAGGAGAATTTGGGCGACCCAGCTCGGGCTCGAGCTGAACGATACCGGACTTCAAGAGGTTGAAGCGCTTCTTGCGGAGCGGGACGAAGTCGCCGTCGCGGTCCAGCTCAGCGGTGGTTTCACCGGGGTCCTGGTGCAGCGGTGCTCCCACAGGGTGTCCCTTCTCGCCGCCGGTTCGGCCTTTGAAGGTGCCGACAACGACCTCGAGGCAAGCGATCTCCGAGACGCTGTCTCCGAGCTCGCACACATGACCGCCGGCAATTTGAAGTCGCTCCTCCCCGATCAGTGCAAGGTCGCGTTGCCAACAAAGATCGATCACGACCGACAAGCGGGCGAAACAGTGGCGTCGGCTGCGTTCACGCTCCAAGGGGAGCCACTTTTCGTCACGTTGGAACGGGGATAGTTCTCAATTCTCAATTCTCAATTCTCAATTCTCAATTACCATCTGCCCGCTCCCGAGTGAGAGTTGAGTTATTGGTTTCCTTGGTCGTCGTGGTGGCGGGCCCTGAAGGACCCGTCTACAGATCTCCCGACAGCCTTTGTAGGCGGGTCCTTTACA